>CAZGPF010000022.1:0-10532 GCA_964527275.1 uncultured Desulfosarcinaceae bacterium | reverse complement strand
GTCTTTACAACTTTCAACCCATCATTTATAGCCAAGGGTAACTTTAAATTTGGGGCTCGATTGGCGGTCTATTTCAATGGCCTGCAAGTCGTTTTGAATATAAATATCGAGATCGGCATGCCATCAAACACCATACTTGTTCTGGCCACGACCAACAAAGGAAAAACAGCCGAGATCAGAGAGAGGCTTGATAGTTTTCCCTTAGCAATTCGCAACCTGGATGATTTCGGCCCGCTTCCGCCCATTGTGGAAGATGGGGCCACATTCGAAGAAAACGCCTATAAAAAAGCAAGCCTGACCGCACGCTACCTGGGATTTGCGGCCCTGGCCGACGACTCGGGATTGGTGGTGGATCATTTGCACGGGGCACCCGGCGTTCATTCGGCACGCTATGCCGGAGCAGAGGCCACCGACCAGCAGCGCTGCCAAAAATTGTTACAAGAGCTGGGCGCTGCGCAGAACCGCGACGCCCATTTTGAATGCGTACTCTCTCTGGCCGTGCCCTCGGGGCCGGCATTGACCTATGAGGCCCGGTGCCACGGCCGGATCGCGCATCGACCCGCAGGTGAGAACGGGTTTGGCTATGATTCCCTGTTTTTCTATCCCCGGCTGGACAAGACATTTGCCCAGATGTCCATGGAGGAGAAAAGCCGAGTGAGCCACCGCGGCAAGGCACTACGCGAATTGAGCAGCGAGTTCGACAAGGTGATGGCCTGGCTTAAAAATCATATGCCACAGACGGAAACAACGGGGTGCCTGGGAGGCAAACTTGATCACTGATCTTATTCGCGACAACCGCTCCTGCCGACGATTCGACGAGCACCAGCGTGTATCCAGCCAGACCCTGGCCGGCCTGGTGGACTTAGCGCGGCTGTCGGCCTCGGCCGCCAACTTGCAACCGTTACGCTATATTCTCTCCAACGACCCTGCGACCAACACTAAGATTTTCGCCTGCCTGCAATGGGCCGCCTACCTCAAAGATTGGAATGGCCCCGGCCCGGGTGAGCGACCGGCCGCCTATATTGTTGTGCTAAACGACACGCGAGTCAGCAGACAGATCGATTGCGACCACGGCATTGCCAGTCAAAGCATAATGCTGGGCGCCAGGGAGCGGGGCCTGGCCGGCTGCATACTCGCCGCCATCAACCACCCCAAGCTGCACCAGGCGCTGGAGATACCAGCGGAATATAAAGTCCTTCTCGTGCTGGCCATCGGCAAACCCATGGAAGAAGCAGTCATCGAGCAAGCCAGGGAGGATGGCGATATCCGCTACTGGCGGGACGAACAAGATCGGCACCATATTCCCAAACGCCGATTGGAAGATATCATTATTTCTTACTACACGGACAGCAATGTCCAATAATGAGGAGTCATCAATGTTGAAATTCAATCAAGGTATGGGCATCGTAGAAGAGATTGGAAAAATCACAACCGGGGAGGCAGCGCTCAGGGTTTTGGAAGAACGACTGGATAGCGCTCAATTCGCTCGCATGCGCCCCTTTGTCAATTCAACTGTCCTGAAAAAGATCGCTAATGCCATTATCATGTGCCAGCCGGCGCGCGTGGTGATCAATACCGGAACGGCGGAAGACCTGAAGTTCCTCCGTCAGTTGGCTTTGAACAAGGGCGAGGAGACGTCGCTGCCCATGCCGGGCCACACCATCCACTACGATCTGAAAGAGGAGCAGGGCCGCATCATCGATCGCACCTATTACGTGGCCAATGAAGATGAACAGGTAAGCTCTCTGGGATTACGCATGTCCCGCAAAGAGGCCATGGAAACGGTTCGCAAGGGCATGAACGGCATCATGAGCGGGATGACCATGGTGGTGGGATTTTACTCCCGTGGACCGGTGGGCGCCCAGGTCTCCAACCCGGCCATCGAGATAACCAGTTCAGCTTATGTCTGTCACAGTGCCGAGCTACTCTACCGCAACATTTACAATCAATTTGAAAAAGAGGTCGAGCGCGCAGGCCACTTCTACACCAACATTCACAGCGAGGGGCTCAACCGCGCGGTGGACCTGGTGCACGCCCGCGTACTGATGGATCGCAGTCATCGCACCACCTACAGCTTCAATTGCACCTATGCCGGTAACACCCTGCTGCTCAAAAAAGGGAATCACCGTTTCTCCGTGGATCGCTCGGTGTATGAAAAGCGCGCCCTGGAACTCTCGGAACACATGTTCATCACCGGCATCGACGGCCCCAACGGGCGTGTAACCTGGGTCACCGGAGCCGCCCCCAGCGGCTGTGGCAAAACCACCACGGCCATGGCCGGCAACCATTTTGTAGGTGACGACCTGGCACAGCTGTGGATCGCCGATGACGGCAGCGTTCGCTCCATCAACCCCGAGGCCGGTATTTTCGGTATCGTGGAAGATGTGAACAACGATGGCGACCCCATGCTGATGCAATGCCTGCGCCATCCCGGCACCGAAGTGATCTGGTCCAATGTATTGGTGGATGAATCCGGCGTCCCCCATTGGGTGGGTAACGGTGAGCCGCAGCCTCTGAGAGGGCGCAGCTTTCAGGGGCCCTGGAAAAAGGGCTTGCTCAACGATGACGGCGACCCCATGCCCATCTCCCATCCCAACGCCCGCTGCACGCTCCCTTCGACGGCGTTGAGCAACTACTCGAAGGAGGCGGAGAATCCCGCTGGTGTCGAAACCCGGGTGATCACCTATAGCGGCAGAGACAGCGACACCATGCCACCGGTGTGGCAGGCCAAGAACACCGATCATGGGGTGGTCATCGGTGCCTGTATAGTATCCGCGGCCACGGCCACGGAGGTCGGCGCCACGGGCGTCAAACGCTCTCCCTGGGCCAATGCGCCCTTTATCCCCGGTGCCCTTGGAGACTACATGGATGCCCAGTTTAGATTCTTCGGTAGCGCAAAAATCGACGACGACAAGCGACCGGTGATGGCGGGCTTGAACTACTTTCTCACCCACGGCGCTCGCGGCGGGCAAGGCAGCGCCCTGCTGGGCGAAAAACGCGACGTCAAGGTATGGCTGGCCTGGCTGGAACGCCGAGCCCACAACGACCTGGACGCCATCGATACCCCCATCGGCTTATTGCCCAAATACGCGGACCTGAAACAGTTATTCGAGGAGATCATCAACAAAAAATATGATCAGGCGTTGTACACCAGGCAGTTTTCCCTCTATATCGACAACATCGTGGCGCGGATCGACCTGCAGTTGGAAGCCTATGGCAAGGAACGCAATCTGCCGGAGAAGCTGTTTGAGGTGTTAAAGCTACAGCGGGAAGGATTGATGGCCCTTAAAAAGAGATCCGGCTCCATCGTGACCCCTGATAAATTGGAGTCCTCGTCTTCCGGGCGATGACCCGAAAATATGAACCTCTATGCGTCGCAGTCCGCCTCCCCAGCATCACTGATCAAGGCCATTATAAGCCGCCGGATGTTGGTAGCGCTGATCATGGGCTTTGCTTCGGGGCTCCCCCTGCTGCTGACCATCTCTCTGTTGCAGGCCTGGATGACAAGAGAGAGCGTGGATCTGACCATAATCGGACTGATGGCGCTGGTCGGCCTGCCCTATACTTTGAAGTTTCTCTGGGCGCCCTTGATGGACCGTTTTGCGCTACCGCTGTTTGGTCGCAGGCGGGGTTGGCTGCTGATTTGTCAGGCTTTGCTTATCGCGGCCATCATTTTTCTAGGGCAAACCGATCCAGGCCTAAACCCCCTGATTGTGGCCGGTGCGGCCATGGCGGTAGCCTTTTTCAGCGCCTCCCAGGACATCGTCATCGATGCCTACCGCCGGGAAGATCTAAAAGATGAAGAGCTGGGCTTAGGCTCATCCCTATATATTTGCGGATATCGAATCGGCATGTGGCTGGCCGGCGGCGGCGGTTTCATCCTCGCCGACCATCTCTCCTTCTCCATGGTTTATCTCATCATGGCCCTTTGCATACTGCCGGGGATGCTGACCACCTTGTTGACCCCGGAACCCTCCAGGCCCTTGGGAATGCCCACCAGTTTGAAAGAGGCGGTGCTGCACCCTTTCAAGGAGTATTTCCAGCGCTCCGGCGCTATCTGGATGCTGGCCTTCATCCTGCTGTATAAGGTCGGCGACACCATGGCCAGTGCCATGGCCACGCCATTTTATCTGGATATTGGTTTCTCGATGACTGAGATCGGCGCCATCGTGAAAACCTTTGGTGCCGGGGCCATAATCGCCGGGGGGCTCCTCGGCGGCGTCATGATGCTGCGACTGGGGATCAACGGCGGCCTGTGGGTATTCGGCGTTTTGCAGGCCGTTTCGACGGCCGGGTTCGCCATATTGGCACAGGTAGGTTACAGCCCGACGCTCCTGGCGGCGGTGATCGCCTTCGAGAACCTGAGTGCCGGCATGGGCACGGCCGCTTACGCCGCATTCATGGCCAGCATTACCAATCAGAAGTTCACCGCCACGCAATACGCCCTCCTTTCAAGCCTGATGGGTATTCCGCGCGTAATCGCCTCATCCGGTACCGGCTTTATGGCCAAGTCCATGGGATGGACGCCATTTTTTATCTTCTGTACCTTTATCGCGATCCCCGGCATGCTGTTGCTGCTTAAATTTGCGCCTTGGCGGGAGAAAGCAATTTAGCTGGCTTTGAACTGTTTTATGAACACTAACCAAAAATCACCCCAAGCAAAGCGACTAGCACGCCAGCAAGCTCTGGCCCTGGATCGCCGGCGGCTTTTGACCCTGCCGCCGGAAAAGGCCCTCACCCTGGTGGCCGATCACCCCTATCCAGTGACCCTGGTCCAATCCATGGCCGCAGAGGACTTTTACTTCCTGGTACACGCCATCGGTACCGAGGACTCCCGTCCGATTTTGGCTCTGGCCTCCAACGAGCAGTGGGAATATCTGCTCGACATGGAGACCTGGCAGCGCGATCATCTGGCCCCCCACGAGATGACCCTGTGGCTCGAACGCCTGTTAAAAGCCGATCCCGACCGTTTCACCCACTGGATTACCAATGCCAAAAGAGACGAGTTCGCGCTCTACCTGTTCAAAAATATCGAACTGCATATCCGTGAATACGATCAAGATCCCGCGGAGATAGGTGATGGTTTTTTTTCCGAAGACCAGACCTACTACATTCGGATGCTTCCCTGCCCCGGAGAGCAACCACAGACTCAGGAACGGCGGGATCAATTTTTGACCGATATGCTCAAACGCGTCTCGATCTACGACCTTGATCGATACCGAAACCTGTTGCTCTCTTCCACCAGCATCATTCCCGCCGAAGCCGAAGAGGAGGGTTATCGATTGCGCAATGTGCGCCTGGCGGAAAAAGGATTTCTGCCCTTCGAAGAAGCCTTGGGGGTCTATCAGCCTTTGAGTGTCTCCGCTCTGCTCAAACGAAAACAGAAGGCGCGCGCCAGAAAAGGCCGGATAGTGGATACCTATCCCCTTCCGGTGGAGCTCCAGCAACCCAAGACGGATGCCAATCGGTTTGCCCGAACCCTTGCCCGCATAGGGGATTCTCACAGCCGACAAATACTGCAGACCGAATTTGCCGCCTTGTGCAATCAGGTGATTGTTGCAGATCAGAAACAGATTCGGGAAAAGGAGGCCTTACGGCAAATCGTACGGAAAGTGGGCGACTACATCTCCATCGGCCTGGAAAAAGTAGCTGCCACGGCTGAGACCCCAGCACCCCATAGCGATGCCGAACTGGTCCAAAAACATTCGCTGGCCGACATCTTCCGCGTGGGGTATGGCTGCTGCCTGGAGTTGAAATGGAAGGCCGAGAGGTGGCGGCACGGCAGTTGGTTTGCCAACGCCGGCTTGCCGATCAGTTTCTGGGGCGAGAAGTGGATGGGAGTCTTGGGTGGCCTGCTGATCAAGAAACCGCTCTATTACGACAACTATGAAAGCGGCGTGCTCTACCGCGAGTTTGCGCTGTTGACCGACATCGAGAAAACCCGTAACGAGTTGGGCCAGATCATCGCCTTCGACGATCTGCTCTCGCTGATCGATGTCGATCCCGGCCCGGCTTTAACCCACGGCCTGCTCACCTACCAGAACCTGATTATGACAGTCTGGGCCAACCATTACCTGGGAACCGCGGTCCGCGCGGACCGGCTCGTACCTCTGACCGCAAGCCAGTTTCGAGATCTCTTCGACGCGCTTTGGGAGCAAGCCAATCCTCCACGGCGCATCAGCCGCGCCATGCGCGAAATCTTCCTCGGTTGGCTGGCCGATTGCTGCGGCCTGACCGATTTCGAGATCGCCGAGCGCATGGCCCCGGCCCTGGAAGCGATGTTCGCGCAGATCGAAAGTGAACTCGGCCAGGTAAGCGCCGAAGATATCGAAACCCGCTACGTGCAACAATTTATTATTAAATAGCAATGGCTGTCCCCCCTACCCTCTTCTGGCGGGAGGGGCTGGTGGAGAAGATTTTGCGTTCAGGCACCAGATCTCAAGCCGTGCTGGTATTGTAAGAAGATGGACTTTAACGCCCTGGTGGAGTGGTGGAAGCATTTTCGGTTTGTATGGGCCGGGTTAGGCTTGTGCCTGGCCCTGGTCACGGGCGTGGTGGTGTGGCGCGCGCGCGGCCTGTTGGATTGGAAGCGATCTCAGCGCCGACAGATGACAGAGCTTCGCCGCATACGGGATGAAGCTGAAAATGCCCGCCGCCAGGCCCTGGACGAAGTCATAGCCTCCAGCGAGGCCATCTGGCGGACGGCCTCTCCCGATCTTGCCAAAATCGCGGAACTGCCAGGCTACTGGCGCAGGATTGCCGCCTGCTATCATCCCCAAGAGCCCCGGCCGGAGGAGTGCCTGAGCATCGGCCAGTTGCTTACGGCGGGACAGGCTATGGCAGCGGGCCTCGAACAACTTCTGGGCCGTCCGGGATTCGACCGTCTGGGGCGGCTGCGGGTGCGCCAATTGCGACGCACCTACGATTGGTATGCGCGGCTGCAAGCCCATCCCGCCGTCTCCTGGATCATGGCCAGACGGCGCCTTGCCAGCGGCTTTGGGCACACCCTGCGCTTCGTGCTGCCCGATCCTTTGACATGGATTGCCTATCTTTCGCAGCGTCTGACGATCATGATGGCCGTTCGCTGCCTGCTCATGGACATCTACCTATTCACAGGCAAGCTGGCCGTCGAAACCTTCGCTGCCCAGGGCCAATCGATTTCAGCACCCGAAGATGTCGATAGCGCCGAGGCGGTGCTGGACGCATACGAAGCCGCCCTGGCAGAGGATTGCGGGCCGAGGCCTGACGAACTGGACGCGCTACGCAACCAACTGGTGGGGTTGCCAAGCCGACTCTGGAATCCGCCGGGACTCGCCGAATGGCGCCAGGCCGTGGAAGATGCGACCAATCTGATCGCCGCAGAATATTTCCCGGAGTCCCCAGATCCGCTCTATGAGGCCCAGTGCCGCGTGCTGCTAAACCGGGGGCGCTACTGGCTGCAAGCCATGGCCGAAGCCCGCCGCCTCTCAGTGGTGCGACCCCTCTACCGGATTTCACTCAAGAACCTGATACGGATCAAAACCACCTACCAATCCGATCTGCTGCGCCACACCGGAAAGGCCGCCGCCGCCGCTTGGACCGCCTGGAGCTGGGCACGCTGGCCGATCAAAATACTGCGCTGGGTCCGCCGCCGCTCTCCGGTGGGGGTAGCTGTCGAGATCGGCTTCACCCTGTCGAGCAAGGCTGTGCTCAATTATCTGGCGCGCCTCGGCTTTGATCGCGCTTGTCAGGAGATGGACCATGTCTACCGGCTTTCCAGCACTCCCCGGCAAGCCCGCGTCCAAGACGAAAACCAGGCCTCAACCGATTCATTGACCGAGGAATAATCGCCTTGCATCCAATGGCCGTGAAAGCACCCCCCGCTTTGAGGGCTAGGCCGCACTCAACGGCGCAACGCTCCAGGCATCGTCAACATTCAGATCATGCAGGGTGGTCCAGAAGTTTGGCTTCACTTGCGAAGATGTGGATGCCTTTGCTTCTGCTCCCATCCTCTGTCGGCCTTTTTCCAGGATCACCTGGATAATGCATACGAGCGGGCGGACTTTTTGTATTGGGCTTCCAATTTTTGGGATGAGATTATCAAAAAAGCCAAGATTGACAAAAAGTTACTTCAATAATAAACAGATGTAACTACTCAGCGTAATGGCAAAAAGCACAAAAAAAGCACGAACTGTAACTGCTCAGAGTGCTTCAGGTTCGGTCATTCAGGTCTTTTCATAATAGCAGCGCTATATGGAAAGGCCTGAAGGGCCGAAGATGAAGTGCTCTGAGTAGTTACAACAGATCAAAATAATGTCCGCACAAGATAATAACCCATCCAAACTTGCACAACGCCCTGGTGCCCATGCCTCAAAAAAAAATACCAGTCTCTCAACTCCTCCAGACCGGGACCCGGTTTCACCAGCAAGGCAACTTCAACAAGGCTGAAAAAACCTACCGCCTGATTCTTGCGCGGCAGCCTGATAATGCGGATGCCAACCACCTTCTTGGCTTGATAGCCTATCAGGTGGGCAAACATGATATTGCCGCGCAATTAATTAAAAAGGCGCTCCAGTCCTTCCCAAATTTTCCTGCGGCCCACAATCATCTAGGGCTTATCTTAAAAGAGTTAAACTTGTTTGAGGAGGCCATTGAAAGCTGGAAAAAGGCCCTGACCATCAAACCTGATTTTATGGATGCTTACAACAACTTGAGTTGTCTTCTCCAGCAATGCGGGCAATTTGAAGAGGCCATGCTTTACTGTAAAAAGGCCCTGGCCATAAAACCTGACTACGCCAACGCTTACAACAATTTAGCGATAGCTCAAAATGAGCTGGGGCAGACAGATGGCGCCATTGCCAGCTGTAAAAAAGCCATCGCCATCGACCCTGGTTTCGTGAATGCCCACAATAATCTTGCCACCTTTTTAAAGGCTGCCAACCGGCCTGGCGAGGCACTTGAATATTGTAAAAAGGCCTTGGAACTTCAACCCGATTTTGTGCAAGCCCTATTTAACCTTGGTACCCTACAGCAGGAATCAAACCAGTTGCACAAAGCCATCGACAGCTATCAAAAAATCCTCAAATTAAAGCCCGGCCATGCCCCAGTCCATAATAACCTGGGAACCGCGTTCCAGAATATCGGCAGCCTTGATAAGGCCATCGAGCATTTTAAGCAGGCCGCTACGCTCCAGCCAGATTTGGCGGAAGCACACAACAATCTTGGCACGGCCTATAAAAACTCGGGGCAGCCTGACAAAGCCCTCTCCTGTTACCAAAAAGCCCTTGCCATCAACCCCGACTATGCGGATGCGCACAATAATTTGGGTGTTGTGTTGCAGCAATCCGGCCAGCTCGACAAAGCAGTAGTACACTACCGCAAAGCTCTCCTGGCAAAGCCCGATTTTGCCGAAGTCTATGCGCACATAGCGGCTATAAAAAAGTATTCTGAAGCCGATGCCGATATTCGGGCCATGGAAAAAATATTTAATTCAAAAAAGTCGAGTGACCGACAAAAAGCGCTTATCGGATTTTCCCTTGGCAAGGCATTTGAAAATTTAAAACAGCATGGAAAATCCTTTCAGTTCTTAAAAAAAGCCAACCATCTGCACCGCTCTTCATACAGCTACTCGATATCAAATGAGAGCGCCGCATTTAACAAGATCAAAACTATATGCTCAAAAGAGTTCTTTTCCGCTCAGGATGACTTACAGCAAGAAGAGAGCGAAAATTCAGCCGCCAGGCCAATTTTTATCTTGGGAATGCCAAGGTCGGGGACGACCCTGGTAGAGCAGATTATCGCCAGCCACCCTTATGTTTTCGGCGCGGGGGAACTGAACACACTTTTCGAAGTTCTTAATAACCTGTGCCGCCAAAAAAATAGCGGGCAATTTCCAGAAGGCCTGGCCGGCCTTGACCAGAATGATTTTAAGAGACTTGGATCTGCTTACCTCAAAAAGCTTGCGGCGTATAGATCAAGGGACGAAAGATATATTACCGATAAAATGCCCCACCATTTTTTACTCATCGGCTTGATAAAAAAAATTCTACCCTGGGCAAAGGTAATCCATTGCAAAAGAGATCCAATGGATACCTGCTTCTCCATTTTCAAAACATTTTTCAGCATAAAAAATTCCCATCCATACGCCTATGAGATGACCGAACTAGGCCACTATTACAATCTTTATGCAGACCTGATGAGACATTGGAGCAACCTGCTGCCAGACTTTGTTTACGATATTGAATATGAAAAGCTGGTGACGGATCAGGAAGAGCAGACCAGAAAGCTTTTGTCATATTGCGGACTGCCATGGGACGATGCCTGCCTATGGTTTCATAAAACCAGAAGAAGGGTGGCAACGGCAAGTTCCGTACAGGTCAGGCAGCCCATGTACAAAGATTCCATCAAGCTCTGGAAACAGCATGCAAAACAGCTCGAACCGCTCAAAAGAGCTATGCATGGTTGAACTTTTGAAGGGCCGATATGGCTGAAACCCTGCAATTAGCCATGCAACAGGCCCTATCCCGCGCAAAGAAGGCTGCCAAAAAGAGAGA
>CAZGPF010000021.1:0-10782 GCA_964527275.1 uncultured Desulfosarcinaceae bacterium | reverse complement strand
TTTTTTTGTGCTTTTTGCCATTACGCTGAGTAGTTACGATCTGTTTAATGGCCGGCCTTTTTCAGTTGCTCCTGATACCAGGCAGCAAACTCATACATGCCTGTAAAGCGGTCGTCCTCATTAATTATTCCCAGGGCCATCTCCAGTACGCCACGGCCGTAAGCATTTGAATAGTGCTCAGGGCCACAATTTTGTAAAAATTCACGTACCAATTGCTGGGTGGTACGCTTGGTTTTATCTGTCCGAATATCGATGGGATCGTTGGGCTCCTCGAACGGGTCCCATTTTGCGTACCCTTTTTTCAAAATATGTTTTTGCCGTCGCGGCGACATGGCATCGAAAATGGCTTTTTTGCGATCTTCAATCTCCTGAGACATCTAAAGCCACCTCTCTTTCTTCCCTATCCGTCGGGTCCGGCCGACGGGCTTAGAGCTGTTTTTACACCCAAATACTCCTGGTTATAATCGGTAAGCAACGCCATCGAGAGCGGCACCAGCATCTCGCCGAGTTTTGGATAACGGCTCTGAATCTCCTCGGCAAGCTCGCAGGAGAGGGCATACAGCTTGCTCTGAATGGCCTCCAGCTTCACCGTAGGATAGGCAACGCCTCGTTGGAAACCGCTTAGCCCACAAGTGTGAGACTTGTCACCGATCATAGTGGGAATGCCGTATAAACGGCAAGTTATAGGCCGCTGGTCATATAGCAGACAACGGGAATCATCGTTTAGCAAAGGACACCGAACACGCTGGCGGGCCACCTGCTCCAAAATCTCATGCCCTGACTTGCCACTTAGATGGTCCTTGTGCGCTTTGCGCTTAAGGCGGTATACCTCGCGATCGGCCAAATTGGCCTTGTCGAGGATGGCATCACGCCCACCAGCCATAAAGACCTTATCAAACTTTTTCTTGATATAGAGCGCCTCGATCAGGGTAAGATCAAACAGTGCGTGGCAGCAATCATCGCAACCGGCCTTGCATTTGACGCAGTTGCCGAAGTCCCCCTGCACCCTTTCAAAGAGAGCATCCACCTGCTTGACCAGGGCCTCATATTTTTTAAAATAGGGCTCTAAATTCATAGAAGCCTCCTTAATGTTTCACGTGGAACACTATTTTCCAATGCAGAACTTCTTAAACACTTCATCGAGAATCTCTCCATCCACATGCCCACCAATAACTTCTTCGAGGGCTGTGCGCGCAGCGCTCAGATCGCTGACAAAAAGCTCTTCACCGACCTTGGCGCGCATACCTGACAAAACCCTGTTCAGAGCTCCGGCGGCCTGTTCAAGAGCAGCTTTCTGTCTTAGATTGGGAACAATGGCGCTGCCGGGGTCAATTTGTGCTTCAGAGAGGCAGAGGTCCTTGACGGCGTTTTTCAGGGCGTCGATACCCTCTCCGGTTTTAGCCGAAATGTCTACACTTGGAGAAAAATTTAAAATCGCATCGGGAGTAGTCTTTTTCGCGACCCCCTTAAGATCACTCTTATTAAAACAGAGAATATAGTTGCGCTCTTTGACGGCATCAAACACTTCACGGTCTTCGTCGCTAAAAGGTTGGCTGCCGTCGACCACGAAAAGGACTATATCGGAAGTGGCTATGCTTTGCCGGGTCCGTTGGATCCCTACTATCTCTATGGGGTCTGTCGAAGCACGTAGTCCTGCGGTATCGGTTATCAGTACCGGCAGACCCTCAATAGATGTTTGGTCTTCAATCAGATCGCGGGTGGTGCCGGCAATGGGTGTTACTATGGCCTTCTCTTTGCGAACAAGGCGATTGAGCAGGCTCGACTTGCCAACGTTTGGCCGGCCAACGATTCCTAGCCTCACACCATCTCGCAACAGGTGGCCCTCTTGATACTGATCGAGAAGATCGTCGATGGGGCCCATTACCTTTGATTCCATGTCCGACTCAATGGAGGCCAAATCGATCTTTTCCTCCAACTCATCAGGGAACTCGATGTGGGCCTCAAGGTCCACCTGTAGGGCTACGATTTTTTCTATCAGATTGTCGACGGCGCTCCGCATGTGCCCACCGAGATGGGTGGTGGCCAATTGCAAGGCAGTTTCGCTCCTGGCGGAGATAACCTCAGCCACGGCTTCAGCCTGGCTCAGATCGATGCGTCCATTGAGAAAGGCCCGCCTGGTGAATTCTCCAGGCTGCGCTAGGCGCGCACCGCGATCAAGGACAAGGTTTAAAATGCTCGCGAGGATGACATGCCCCGAGTGAGATTGAATCTCCACGACATCTTCACGTGTATATGAGTGTGGGGCTCGCATGACCACGACGAGGACCTCGTCGATGATCTGATTGCGGCGGGGATCGACTATTTTTCCATATTTGAGCAGGTGGGAGCGCGAGCTCCGCACGCCAGAGGCATGGGCTTCTGGGCTCTTTTTGCCGATACGCAGCAGAGGGTCAACAATAGAAATAGCCCGGGGACCGGAGAGGCGAACAATTCCGATTCCGCCCTTCCCAATGGGAGTGGCTATGGCTGAAATGGTTTCGAGATCCATGAAACCGCGCATTATTGGATATATTTTTGGCCGTGCGCCAAACAGGTAAAGATATAGCGAAACCGCTACTTGCGGTCAGGTCGTAATCAGGCCTTGTTTGCGGGGTGGTTGGCCGACCCTCGGCGACGACGCTTTTTCGGGAAAATCAGGAGTTTACGATAATATCCATCTCCCACACTTTGGGTTCGCACAGCGCCATTGCTCTTCAGATGCAGATGGACCGTCCTGCGGTCATAGGCGTTCATTGGTCCTATGGTCACGGGTTTTCTGGTTTTACTGGCCTTTTCGGCGAGGCGGCTGGCCATCTTTTGTAACTTGTCTTTTCTCGTCTTGAGGTATCCCTCTACGTCAACCAGAATGCGCACCCTCTGCTCGCACGCCCGGTTTACGATTTTATCGACCAGGTATTGAATAGCTTCCAAGGTTTGTCCGCGCTTTCCGATGAGCAAAGCGCTGTTACCACCCGCGACTCTGAATACCAGCCGCTGTTCCTCGACATCTACATCAATGCGCGCATCGTTGGTGATAAATTCCACCAGGCGTTTCAGCGCCTTCTTGCCGATTTTCTTGGCCAGCTCGAAGTCTGCTAGCATCGAGCTGGGAGCAACCGCTTTTTTTTGTGGCTCCCTTACTTTGTCCGTATTCTGCTCCTCTATTTCAAAGGCCTCCTTAACCAAATCGATGGCCTGATCCCGAGTCTTTTTTTCCCGGTTTTGCCTGTCGCTTTGCCTTACCCTGATTTTGGCTTTTTTGGCGCCGACTAAACCAAAAATACCGGAGGCGCCGTATGAAACCACATCATATTTTAGACGTTCCACCGGTATTTTCAACTCGTGGCTGGCTTTTTCAAGGGCCTTGTCAATGTTTTTGCCAATAAACTCAACATATTGCCTCATATTGAAAGCCTCCGCGACCTAGGCCGTCTTTGTTTGTGTATAATACTGTTGGGCTATGGAGAAAATGTTACCCACGAACCAGTAGAGCACCAGGCCGGATGAAAAGTTGATAAAGATAAAGGTGAAAATTAGCGGCATAAACATCATCAACCTGGCCTGCGTCGGATCGCCGGGTGGCGGGCTCATCTTCTGTTGAAGCAGCATGCTGCCACCCATTAAGAGGGTCAAAACCGGTATGCCATAGGGCGGCTCCATGAAGGGGATGCCGAACCCGAAAGAGAATAGCCGATCGGGTGCCGAAAGGTCTGTAATCCAGCCCAAAAAGTGCGCATGCCGTAACTCGATGGCTGAGTAGAGCATGCGATAGAGTGCGAAAAAGACCGGCAATTGAATCAGCATGGGAAGGCACCCACCCAAGGGGTTGACCTTGTAGGTACGGTATAGCGTCATTGTCTCCTGGTTTATGCGCGCCTTATCGCCTTGATACTTCTCACGGATTTCCTGCATCAGCGGCTGGAGTTTGCGCATCGCTCCCATGGATTGGTAACTTTTTTTCGCCAGCGGCCAGAAGAGGGCCCGCGTGACCAGAGTCAAAATGATGATGGCGACCCCGTAGTTGGGAATAAACCCGTAGATAAAGTTCATAAACCAGAGGCACGGCTTGGCGAGAAAGTCGAACCAGCCAAAGTTAATGGCCCGCTCAATGCCCAGTTTGTATTTCTTGAGCAGGGAGAGGCTTTTGGGACCCATAAAAAGATAGTACCCAAAGGATTGGCGTTGCCCCGGCGCTATGGTGTTGGTAGCCGTAACGACTTGATTTTTAATTATTTTATTCTTGTGCCCCAGGGCCATGGATCCGTTAAGCGGTGTTTTCGGAATTAGACTGGAAATAAAATAGCGGTCTTCGATGGCAACCCAGCGCACTTCTCCGTCCAACTTGTTCTGCTCTTCAATTTTCTTGATCTTTACTTGCTGAAGTTCGTCGTCGATCAGCCCGCTGGGTCCTTCGAAGCCCATCATGGCCGCAGGTTCGTCGCGCCTGTTGCGCAGCGCCATGGCGAGACTACCCTGATAGCTCGATTGACCCCTATTATAGAGGGTCACATCCACATCGACAAGATAGGTGTGCGGATCGAAAGTGAAGCTCTTCTCGATAACAAGTCCGCTGGGGGTCTGGTGTAGAAATTTAATGGTGGCGACGGAGTCGCGTACTACGAGGCTTTCGGCCTCCAGATCGCATCTGAAAGCAGCTTGCTCAAGGCCCTGACCCCCAAATCCGCTCAAGTCGGTAACCACACTGCCGCCGACGGTATCCGGATCGATCAACTCCTTCAATGGCGCGTTAAAATCCTGCTCTTCACGGTAGGCCTTCAATACCATGCTGACCACGGCGCCGCCTCGTTCGGACAAGACCATTCGATAGAGAGGTGACTCGACGGTGATTCGACGTGCTGCCAGGCTACTAACGCTCTCCACGACCGGCGGCTTCGGTTCGTCGATGGGTGGTGGCGGGGCCAGGCCCTCTGTGGCGGTCTGGCCCTGGGCCTGCTCTTTGACATCTTCCAGCGGAGCCTTGGGCACGGCTGGAGGGAAATAGAGGCTCCAAAGAAAAAAAATACCAAAGGATATGCCGACGGCAATAAATAGGCGTGTTTGTTCCATGCAATTCTCCTCGAATATTCAATGCGGCATAGGCGATTCGGTGAGATGATTCAATCGCTTCGGATTCAGACTGGCGCAGTGGTTAAGGCAACAGGGCCCATAAGTAATTAACACCATTCGCGGGGGCAATAAGGCGTCTCCTGGCTCACGGAACCGGATCATATCCACCGGCATTCCAGGGGTTACATCTGACAATACGCCAAATCGCCATCCCAACACCCCTAATCAGTCCGTACTGCTCCAGGGCGTCTATGGCATATTGTGAACAGGAGGGAGTAAATCGACACGCGAAACCGAAATAAGGAGCAAGCAGCAGTTGGTAGCAACGAATAATGGCCTTGGCACCCATTACAGGCCATGAAGGATTATGCTTTATAGGCTGCGATGCGGACAAATATTTTTCCCAGAGATCTGGTTATCGCGTGGTTAGGTAACTCGGCACACTCTCTTTTGGCAATGATACTGATATCCAGTTTTTTTTCAAACCCGTGCCGGTTTAGCCTGAAGTACTCCCGAGCCAGCCGTTTGATGCGGTTGCGCGTGTTGGCCTTGCCCACCTGCCGCGTGACTGTGATCCCAAGGCGACAGCAGTCGAGTTGATTGCCTCGGACATAAGCGATAAAAAGTCGGTTTTGTAACCGGTAGCCGGTCTGGTGTAAACGCAAAAAGGCAGCTCGCCGTAGTAGTCTGTGGCCTTTCGTAAACCTATTTTTCGAAGTTAAATGCGCCTGTTGTTCTCCTTGAATTCAGATCGTCTAATTCAAATCGACCATCTGGTCGTCATCTCCCGTCGCAATGGACTTCAGCTAATTGGGTCTCTCATAGGGCGAGACGCTTGCGCCCCTTGGCACGACGCCGGTTGATGATGCGGCGTCCGGCCTTGGTGGCCATCCGTGAACGAAAGCCGTGGGTCCTGGCCCTTTTGATCCTGCTTGGTTGGAATGTTCTTTTCATCATTTTTCCTTTGCGCGAAAATTACTGCCGGCTGCCGCCGAGCAGAAACGCTGATAATGTGCGCTAATCTGGCAGCCAACCCTTCAGAGGTTAAGCCTGAGGAAACAAACATACTGAGGCGCTATTGTCAACATTCAATCCTCAGAAATCGCTGCCTCCAGCAGATCGAACTGCTCGAGGTGGAAGTTCTTGTCTGGACGTATCGTGATCTGTTTATTGAGGCGCTGTTCAAGCGAGGTGATCAGGTGACGTTCCTGGCTGTGAAGTCTGTGCGCAACCTTGGGATTGACCCGCAGGGTAATGCCATTGCCCGGCATCTCGCTGGATTGATGTATCATTTTGCGGTAAATGTTGTAACAGAGGGTTTGGCCCGATACCAGAAGGCCGTCACCCTCGCAATAAAAACAGGGCTCGCACATCAAGTGGCCCAGTGGTTTCCGAATGCGCTTGCGGGTCATCTGTATCAGACCCATTTCCGACATGGGTAAGACATGCGTTTTGCTACGGTCTTTGGCAAAACCTTCGCACAGAGCGTTGAAGACCTTCTCCTGGTTGGTTCTTTTTTCCATATCGATGAAATCGATGATGATGATCCCTCCAATATCGCGCAAACGCACCTGGTAGGCGATCTCCTTGACGGCTTCCAGGTTGGTCTTGAGGATGGTCTCTTCAAAATCGTGTTTGCCCACATAACGGCCGGTATTGACATCAATGGACACCAGGGCTTCGGTGTGTTCGATGACGATATAACCGCCCGATTTCAGCCACACTTTTTTCTTAAGCGCCCGAGAAATATCGCCTTCCAGATTGTAGGCCTCAAATATAGGTTCATTGCCGTTATATAGTTCTACCGAGCCCTTTAAGCTGGGCTTGAAGGTGTCCAAAAATGAAAGGATATCCTGGTATCCGTCACGGGAGTCAATTGTCAGGATTTCGGTTTCGTGGAGCAGCAGGTCGCGCACGGCGCGCAAACGAATATCAAGCTCCTGATGAATGAGCGAGGGTGTTGCCGCATCCTCAAAGTTTCGCCGTATTTCGTCCCACAAGGTCTTGAGAAAGACGATCTCCTGGGAAATGTTTTGCGGGTCGGCCCCTTCAGCCGCGGTGCGTATGATATAGCCGAGTTGATCATCGCGCAATTCAGCCACCAGGTCTCGCAGCCGGCCGCGCTCAGTCTCATCTTCGATGCGCCGAGAAATTCCGATATGGCTGGAATAGGGCATCAGTATCAGGAAGCGCCCCGGTAAAGAGATACACGAGGTAATCCGCGCGCCTTTGGAGCCGATGGAAGATTTGGCCACTTGCACCAGAAGCTCCTCTCCTTCGATAATCAGGTCGATGATGTTGGCCTCGGTCTTGTGATACGGTATGGTCGCCACATTGACGTGATTCCCATCATGGGACGTCGGGGGCTTCTGTTGCGCACCCTTAAAATTGTCCACAAGAATATCGTTCACATGGAGAAAGGCCGCCTGACTAAAACCGATGTCGACGAAAGCGGCCTGCATGCCCGGCAAAACGCGTTGAACGCGACCCTTGTAGACATTGCCGGTGTTGTCCGAAGATCCGGCGCGTTCGATAAACACCTCGGCGAGCTCCCCGTCTTCCACAAGGGCAACTCGCGTTTCGTGAGTCATGTCGTTGCAGATAATTTTTTTAGTCGCCATAACAAAACAGGTTCCAATTAATATGAAAAGCGTGTCCACCGGGCCGACAGCTTGCTTGTCAATCTTGTGTTGCCCAAAAGCTCAATGATCGTGAGTCTGAAATTAGTCATACTATCCGGCGAGTTTGACCATCCGAAGCATAGGCAATTGCTCTTTTCTGATCTGGAAGATACCGCATAGAACATCGGCAGCCCGGAGAAGGTGGACAGCGTCGGATCGAATCTGCATATAGAGCGTCTTGTCGTCCTCCAGCTCGAGGTGCTTTACCTGTTTACGCAGATCGAACTCGATCTTGCGACCCTTTCGGTTTTCACGCCGGTATATCCATCTTTCGCTCCGCCAAAATCGATTGAGATACCGCGTATCTATAGGCTTTCCCTCAACCACATGAACCCGAAAATTCTGGGTTCTGGTTGCCGCATTACTTTTTCCGGAAGGCCTCAAGCGGCAGTCGATTATCCGCAGCCCTTCCGGTAATTGACCATTGATAAGGTCCATCACCTCCTTACAGGCGTGTCGCACCGACACCAGCATGCGCATCCGCTCGGCCTGGGCCTCCAAGCCAAGGGGCAAAGGATCGTCAAAAGAGATCTGCGGCATGGGATGAAAACCTTGGGAGTATTTTACGCCGATACGCGCCCTGCGAACGGCGCGCGTGATTACATTGCGCATCTCCAGATGTCCAAAAAAACGGGCCGGGCCCATCTTGCTGTAGATCAATTCCAACCAGATGAAATTGTCCTGGTGGCGTTTCGGCTTTTCAGGGGCCCTGTTGGGCCCAAAACCTCGATCATAAACCACGGGCTCAAGCGTCGTGAAGTCGCACACCCCACAATCGTGACAGAGACCGTGCCGGCAGTCCTGGAGAGTCTCACCTCCGTGGGCTGCCAGCCATTGAGATTCGAGGAATTGCGGCTCGACCCTTGAATCCATGTGCGCCCAAGGTAGCGGATCCTCGACATTCCGTTCTCTTAGTATAAATTGATCAGGGCCAACTCCGGTTTGCTCGAAGGCATCCATCCAGTAGTCCAATTTTAATCGGTCCGTCCAACCGTCGAATCGCGCTCCGTTCTTCCAGGCCTGTTCGACCACATCGGCGAGGCGCCGATCTCCCCTGGCCAGCACCCCTTCGAGCAGGCTCATCTCTGGGAGTTGCCATTTTAGCCGCACACCCGCCATTTTCAATTCGGTCTTCAAGTAGGCAATTTTGGCTTTCGATGCTTCTATCGAAAGCTGCGCGCACCATTGAAACGGAGTGTGTGCTTTGGGAATAAAGGTCGTTACGCTGACATTTATCTGTCCCCGTCGGCCCCCCGGGCCTTTGATCTTCCTCAACTCCCGGACCATCTGGACGATGGCGTCGATATCCTCATCGGTCTCGGTAGGCAAGCCGATCATATAATAGAGCTTTATGACCCTCCAGCCGAGCTCGAAGGCATCTTTAACGTTGGCGGCTACATCCGCGTAAGTGATGTTCTTGTTGATCACGTCGCGCAAACGCTGACTACCGGCTTCCGGCGCAATCGTAAAGCCGGTTTTTCGCACCGACCTTATCAACTCCATCAGCTGGGGCGTTATAGATCCGGCGCGCAGGGAGGGCAGGGAGACAGCAACGTGATCGGCCCGGCAATGCCGCATCAACCTTTCCATGAGCGCGGCCAGGCAGGTGTAGTCTCCGGTGCTCAGCGACAAGAGAGACAAATCTTCGTAGCCTGTCCGGGAAAGGGCCTCTTGAACCAAAGCAAACACTCTTTCGGGCGCGCGTTCCCGCACTGGCCGGTAAATCATGCCAGCCTGACAAAAACGGCACCCCCCGGTACAGCCCCTTGAAATTTCCATTCGTAAGCGGTCATGCACCGGCTTGGCATAAGGTATAATCGGCCTGTCGGGAAAAGAGGCCTGATTGAGGTCAGCGACGATGGCCCGCGAAACGGTATCCCGGCCCTGAGCAACTGCTAAAAGGCGTTGAAAGCCGTGCTCGTCGAATCGGGCCTTGAAAAACCGTGGCACATAGACCCCCTCCAGCTGCGACCACGATAGTAACAACTGCTCTCTCTTTTTTGCGCCACCCGCTTTCCATGTCATCCAGACACGGCTCATCTCCGGTACCAGCTCCTCACCATCTCCAAAAACCATGGCATCAAAAAATTCGGCCATGGGTTCGGGATTAGAGACGCACGGTCCACCAGCTATGATCAAGGGATGCTCTTCGCCCCTTTTGGACCACCTCGGCGGCAGACCCGCCAGGTCTAGCATTTCTATGACATTGGTGTAGTTGAGTTCATACAAGAGGCTGAAACCTATGATATCGAACTCCGCCAGCGGTAGACGGGACTCGAGTGAGGACAAAGGCATCCGCCGTTCACGTAACAAGGCGGCCATGTCATCGGCCGGTGCAAATACCCGTTCGGCGGCGATCTCATCGTCCTGGTTCAAAACGTGATAGAGTATCTGTAATCCGAAATGGGAGCTGCCGATCTCATACAAATCAGGAAAAGCCAGGGCGAATTTCAATTTTACCAGCTGAAGATCCTTCTGAATACGATTAATCTCCGAGCCAAGGTAACGGCTTGGCTTCTGAACGTAGGGAAGCAGTTCATTAATGCAATTGTTCCGCATGCGCTGTTGTTTCCACCCTTCCGACCGTCAGGATCTCTTCGCGGCCCATCTTCTTAATGCTTCTCATGTCAGTGGTTTATAGCCAAGAAAACCGCCAGCCAGGCGGTAACCGGCGTAACCCCTGAAGACTATTCCACAACACTTCCGTATTTATATCGTGGATTCCGAGAAAGAATCCTGATCCACCATCTCCTTGAATTGTTTGCGCGGGTAGTTGTTCTATACTGCTAAAAATATCGCCCACTGTTATGAAAGGCTTCAAACGGTGGGCTGAGCAGTCAACTATGACATTACCATGTTTCGTTTGCTGCGTGTTGCCGGCGACCTGAGTTTGGCCTATCTGCCTTAACGCCCGGTAGTGATCCAGTTGTTGGAGCGGCACTCTATCTTAATATCAACCCTTGATATGATTTATAGGTGTTTTACAACTTTTCACATTAGTCTCGAAGACATCTTAGCCTGGCAAGATCTTCCG
>CAZGPF010000020.1:0-10951 GCA_964527275.1 uncultured Desulfosarcinaceae bacterium | reverse complement strand
TGTTGCAGTTCGTGCTTTTTTGTGCTTTTTGCCATTACGCTGAGTAGTTACAAAAGTTTAACACATATCCAATATTTGCAGGAGGTCTCTGAATGTTAGTCTATATTTTGATTTTTGTGATGGTGGTCTTTTTCCTCGTTGCGGCCATCAAGATACTCAATGAATATGAGCGTGGGGTGATATTTCGCCTGGGCCGGGTGATCAAGGCCAAAGGTCCCGGCCTGATAATCCTGATCCCCTTGATCGACCGCATGGTAAAGGTCAGTATGCGGCTGGTGGCCATGGATGTGGACCCCCAGGACGTCATCACCCGGGACAATGTGTCAGTGCAGGTCAATGCCGTGATCTATTTTCGCGTCATCAACCCGGTCAAGGCCATCGTCGAGGTGGAAAGCTATAACTACGCCATGTCCCAGTTGGCCCAGACTACCTTGCGCAGCGTTTGCGGTCAGGCCGAGCTGGATGAGCTGCTCTCCGACCGGGAGAAGATCAACGCCGAGTTGCAGGAGATCCTCGACATGCACACCGATCCCTGGGGGATCAAGGTGGCCACAGTGGAGTTGAAACATATCGACCTGCCCCAGGAGATGCAGCGCGCCATGGCCAAGCAGGCCGAGGCCGAGCGCGAACGCCGGGCCAAGATCATCAATGCCGAGGGCGAGTTTCAGGCCGCCAACAAGCTGGCCGAAGCCGCCAAGATTATCCAACACCACCCCATGGCCTTGCAGTTGAGATACCTGCAAACCATGCGAGAGATTTCGGCGGAAAACAACTCCACCACCATCTTCCCGCTGCCCATCGATCTGCTTCAGGCATTTATCAATAAAAACAAGGATTAAGGATTAGGATTCGGATTAGGCTAAGTGGCTGATACCAGGCCCGGAGGTGCCGGGAAGAGGCATATAAGACGATGATAGATCCACGACGACTGGCCTTTGATTTCGATGGGGTGCTGGCCGACACCATGCACCTCTATCTCGATATTCTCAAAAATGTGTATGCCATCGACCACATTGCCTACAGCGACATCACCCAATACGACTTGGAGGCCTGCCTGGATATCGATCCTGCGATCATCCAGGCCGTCATCGACCGGATCATCGAAGGAAATTATGCGGGTAGTTTAAAGCCCATCAAAGGGGCCGTGGAGGTGCTCAAACGCCTCCACGCCTTCGGTCCCATCCGGCTGGTGACCGCCAGGCCCTATCCAGGACCCATCCCTGCCTGGCTCGATTCCCTGCTGCCCACGGATGAGTATCAGATAGAAATCACCCCTACGGGAAGTTTCGAAGCCAAGGCGCAAAAACTGAAGAGCGCGGAGATCAATTTTTTTGTGGAAGATCGTCTGGCCACTTGTTTTTTATTGCAAGAACAAGGTATTAAACCGATCTTGTATGTACAGCCGTGGAACCGTCGGCCCCATCCATTTACAGAAGTCGACGGATGGAGCCAACTGGATGCGCTGATTAATTGGACCTGAACCAGATGTAGTGTCGCTGGGTAGGGAATCGAGTATGCAATCGACATCGATGCGCCGACAAATCGATCTCTTCTTAGAAGCCCTGGCGGCTGAAAGAGGTTGTGCGGCCAACACCATACGGGCTTATCGTCATAATTTGCTGGAACTGACCGCTTTCGTGGCCGGAGACTTTGAGAAAGACCACAACGATTCGGAGCGCCTGGACAAGGTGAAACTGGATCAGGTAGACCAGATGCAGATCCGCGGCTATTTGAGATACCTGCATAAACGCAATAGCAGGGCCACCGTTGCCCGAAAACTGGCGGCGGTGCGTTCTTTTTTTCGCCACCTGCTGAAACTGCGCATCATCAAGAGCGATCCGGCGGAGGCTCTGCGTCCACCCAAATATGGCAAACCCATGCCGGTCTACCTGACCGTGGATGAGATGTTCCGGCTTCTGGATGGCACGGACCCCAAAGGAGTGGTGGGACTGCGCAACAGCGCAATCCTCGAAACCCTCTATTCGACCGGAGTGCGCGTATCGGAACTGGCCGGCCTCGACACCGACGATGTGGACCCGGGTAGCGGCCTGGTGCGTGTACTGGGCAAGGGGCGCAAGGAGCGCCTGGTGCCCATCGGGGTCAAGGCGCTCGACTCCCTGGCCCGATACCGTCAGGCCCTGGCCCGGAAGAGTGGGATCGGCCCTCGCGAAGGTGGCGCACTGTTTTTAAACAAGGGCAACGGGCGTCTCACCACACGTTCCATAGCCCGGGTGGTAGATAAGATGGCCCGGGCCAGCGGCCTTGCCTTTCCCATATCGCCCCATGCCCTGCGGCACTCATTTGCCACCCACCTGCTGGACGGAGGCGCGGACTTGAGGACGGTACAGGAGCTGTTGGGTCATAGCAGTCTCTCCACCACCCAGCGTTACACGCATGTGAGTATCGATCGCCTGATGACTGTTTACGACAAGGCCCATCCCCGGAGATAGGCAGAGTAAGGAAACGCATAGTGCAAACACGCATGCATGGCACCACGATATTGGCCATTCGCGGCGGCGGCAAGGTCGTGCTGGCCGGAGACGGGCAGGTCACTCTGAACAATGCAGTGATCAAACATCAGGCCCGCAAGGTGCGCCGGATCTACAATGACAAGATTCTGGTGGGCTTTGCCGGAGCAACCGCCGATGCCTTGAACCTGTCGGAACGGCTCGAAGGCAAGCTGGAACGTTACAACGGCAACCTGACCCGCGGCGCCGTGGAATTGGCCCGCGATTGGCGCACCGACAAATTTTTGCGCCGGCTCGAAGCCCTGATGCTGGCCGCCGATGACCGCAATCTTTTCCTGATCTCCGGCAACGGCGACGTTATCGAGCCTGACGAGGGGGTGATCGCCATCGGTTCCGGAGGTGTGGCAGCCCAGGCCGCCGCCACGGCTTTGCTGCGCCATACCCGCCTGGATGCGGTCGAGGTGGCCGAGTTATCAATGCGGATCGCCTCATCGCTGTGCGTATTTACCAACCAACAATTGACCATCGAAGAGTTGACCTGCAATGCAAAATCTTAAACCGAGAGAGATCGTAAAAGCCCTGGATCGATTCATCATCGGCCAGGACAAGGCCAAACGTTCAATGGCCATCGCCCTGCGCAACCGTTGGCGTCGGCGTCAGGTCCCCGAAGCGCTGCGCGACGAGATCGCGCCCAAGAACATCATCCTCATGGGACCCACTGGCGTGGGCAAGACCGAGATCGCCCGCCGGCTCTCGCGCATGACAGATTCGCCATTTCACAAGGTCGAAGCCTCCAAGTTCACCGAGGTAGGTTATGTGGGACGTGATGTGGAATCGATGGTTCGTGATCTGCTGGACCTTACCGTGAATGCGGTCCGCCAGCAGGAGCAGGAAGCCGTACAGGAAAAGGCCATGCAGGTAGCCGAGGAGCGGTTGCTCGATCTTTTGCTGCCCAAGTCGGACAGCGGGAAGCCCAAACCCGTGGAGAGCGGCGCGGAGAGTAAGCTTCAAATCGTCCCCTCCGGTGAAGAGGTGGCCCCCTCCACCCGGGAGAAGCTGCGGCGCATGCTGCGCAAGGGCAAGTTGGACAATCGCTATGTAGACCTGGATGTCTCCGAGCGCTCCACCCCGGTGGTGGAAGTATTCTCCAATGTGGGCATGGAGGAGGTGGGCATCAATTTCAAGGAGATGCTTGACGGCATCATGCCAAAGAACCTCAAGCGCCGCAAAATCAAGGTGCCGGAGGCGCTTGAGACCCTGGCCGAGGAAGAGGCACGCAACCTGGTCGATATGGAAAAGGTCGTACGCAGCGCCGTGACCAAGGTGGAGTCTTCGGGGATCATCTTTCTCGACGAGATCGACAAGATCGTGGGCAAGAGTGAAGGCCATGGGCCCAATATCTCCCGCGAGGGTGTGCAGCGCGATCTGTTGCCCATCGTGGAGGGCAGCACTGTGGCGACCAAGTACGGCACCGTGCGCACAGATCATATTCTGTTTGTGGCTGCCGGGGCCTTTCACACCATCAAGCCGTCCGATCTGATACCCGAGCTGCAGGGTCGCTTTCCCATTCGCGTGGAGCTCGATTCCCTGGGACGCGAGGAGTTTTTCCGCATTCTCACCGAACCGGACAATGCTCTTGTGTTGCAGTATGCGGCCTTGCTCAAAACCGACGGCGTGGACCTGAGCTTTAGAAAGGACGCCATCGGTCGGATCGCGGCCATCGCCGAGGAGGTCAATCAGCGTACCGAGAATATCGGGGCCCGACGCCTGCACACCCTGATGGAGCACCTGCTCGAAGACGTGCTCTTCGATGCCCCGGATGTGGCCGCACCCAAACTGGCGGTGGACGCGGCTTTCGTGGATCTCAAGCTCAAGGATCTGAAGGATGACGAGGATCTGAGCCGCTATATTTTATGATCCCGTAGAAGAGACCTAAGTTGCATGCGATATGGCATTGGATAGTGAGAGGGTACAAAACTTTGGAAGGCGTCCTGAAGACAATAAGGAGACCAACGTTATGGATATCAAAAAACAGGCTGACCAGGTCATAGCCCGGACCTATGCCCGTTATCCCCTCGCGCTGGTCAGGGGCCGTGGATGCACCGTGTACGACGATCAGGACAAGGCCTACACTGATTTTATTTCCGGCATCGCCGTCTGTAACCTGGGGCACGCGCATCCCAAACTTGGAGAGGCCCTGGTCGAGCAGGCCGCCAACTTGTGGCATGTCTCCAACCTTTTCTACACCCAACCACAGACACGGCTCGCCGCCTGGCTGACAGGACACAGCTTTGCAGAGCGCGTCTTTTTCGCCAACAGCGGTGCCGAGGCCAACGAGGCGGCCATCAAACTGGCGCGCAAGTATTTTCAGGACAGGGGCGAGCCCCGGCGCTACCGTGTAGTCAGCATGCGGTGCTCCTTCCACGGACGCACCATGGCTGCCTTGTCGGCCACGGGCCAGAAAAAGGTGCGCAAGGGCTTCGATCCCATCCTGAAAGGCTTTGATTTCGTATCCTTTAACGACATCGAAGGGTTGAGATCAGCCATCGGCCCGGAAACCTGCGCCGTTATGCTGGAACCGATTCAGGGAGAGGGGGGCATCATCAGCCCGCAGCCCCACTATCTTTCCCAGGTGAGAAAATTGTGCGACCAGACCGGCTGCCTGCTTATCTTCGACGAGGTCCAGACCGGTATCGGCCGTACCGGCAAACTCTTCGCGTATGAACATTTTGGCGTTACCCCCGACATTATGACCCTGGCCAAGGCCCTGGGCAACGGTCTGCCCATCGGCGCCATGCTGGCCACCGAAGAGGCGGCCGCCGCGTTTACGCCCGGCGCTCACGCCTCCACTTTCGGCGGCGGGCCTCTGGTAACCGCCGTGGCACTGAAAGTACTCCAGATCATAGAAGAGGAGGGGCTGTGTGAACATGCCGCCGAGATGGGAAGCTATCTTGTCTCCAGGCTTGAGGAGTTGAAAGTCAGGCACGCAAAGATAGCGGTCGTGCGCGGTAAGGGCCTGCTGATAGGGGTGCAGCTCTCAGATTGCGGGGAGCACCTGGTGGTTGGCTGCCGGCAAAAAGGGTACCTGATCAATTGCATCCAGGAGAGTGTCTTGCGCCTGGCACCGCCACTGATCGTCAGCCGTGAAGAGATTGATGGATTGGTGCGCTGCCTTGATAAACTGCTGGCCCCATAACCCGATAATTCCCATCTTTATGCCGGGGACGACGACAAGAGGAGAAATAGTAGCGTGAGTTCGAAAGTCAACAAAGTAGTCCTGGCCTATTCCGGCGGACTGGATACTTCGGTGATTCTCAAATGGCTAATCGAAAACTACGGCTGTGAAGTGGTGGCTTTCTCCGCCGACCTGGGGCAGCCCGAACCCCTGGGCGACGTCGAGAAGAACGCCTACGCCACCGGTGCCGTCAAGGCCTATGTGGACGACCTCAAAGAGGAGTTCGTGCGAGATTTTGTCTATCCCATGTTCAGGGCCAACGCCATTTATGAGGGCCAATATCTTCTGGGTACCGCCATTGCGCGGCCCTTGATTGCCAAACGCCAGATGGAAATCGCCGCCCTGGAAGGAGCCGATGCGGTCAGCCACGGGGCCACGGGTAAAGGCAACGACCAGGTACGCTTCGAGTTGGGCTACCTGGCCATCGATCCCCATATCACCATCATCGCGCCCTGGCGCGACTGGGATCTGAATTCACGCACCGCGCTGATGGCATTTGCCAAAAAGCACGGCATCGCCGTGCCCACCACGCATGCCAAACCTTACAGCACGGACGGTAACCTGCTGCATGTTAGCTACGAAGGCGGTATACTTGAAGATCCCTGGGCCGGGGCTCCCGAGGATATTTTCCAGCTCACGGCTTCTATCCAGGATGCGCCTGATGATTATGAGATCATTGAGATCGCCTTTGCCGGCGGCAATCCCCAGGCCTTGAACGCCAAGGTCTTGCCCCCGGCCGAGATGCTGGCTGAACTGAACCGCCTGGGAGGTAAACACGGCATCGGACGGGTGGACTTGGTGGAGAACCGCTTTGTGGGCATGAAGTCCAGGGGGGTGTATGAAACCCCGGGCGGGACCATTTTGCGCCACGCCCATACGGCCTTAGAATCGATCACCCTCGACCGCGAGGTGGTCCATCTGCGTGACAGCCTGATTCCCGAGTATGCCCGCTTGATCTACAACGGGTTCTGGTTTTCGCCGGAGCGCCGCATGTTGCAAGCCCTGTTCGACCAGCCTCAGGAGAGGGTCAATGGCGTGGTGCGCCTGAGGCTGTACAAGGGCAATTGCATTGTGCGCGGGCGTCGGTCCGATCAATCGCTCTACAGCCAGGCACACGCGACCTTCGAGGATGATGCGGTGTACACCCAGAAGGATGCCGAAGGTTTCATTCGCCTCAATGCCCTGCGCTTGAGACTTCAGAGGCTGACGCATAGCCGGGCCTTTGAGGTACCAAAGTAAATCTGCTTTGCCCGGACGCCTTGCATATCCGGCACCTGAGCAAACGCTTACAGTGAGCTTATTACCTCTTATGCACTTCAACCCCCTGAACCGGTACGAGGGGTGTAAAAAAATCGGATATTTTAACATACTAGACGGGAACGTAGCATGAGCAAGAAACCGTGGAGTGGACGATTTGCCGAGGGCACCGATGCCGACGTGGAGGCCTTTACCTCTTCGATAGAGGTTGATCGGCGGCTCTATCCTTACGATATCGAGGGCAGCATGGCCCACTGCCGGATGCTGGCCAAGGTGGGCGTGATCAGCGAAGATGAGGCCGGCCAACTGGTAGCGGGCCTAGCGCGCATCAAGCGCGATCTGGATGCCGGCAAATTCGAATTCGACGATGGCCTGGAAGATATCCATATGCACATCGAGGCGCGGCTGTTGCGGGATGTGGGCCAGGTCGCCCAAAAGCTGCACACGGCGCGTAGCCGCAATGACCAGGTGGCTCTCGATACGCGCATGTTTCTGCGTGCGGCCGCCGAGCGGGTGATAACCGGATTGGGACGGCTTAGCCGCATCCTGGTCGATCTGGCCGATACCCACCTGGATACGGTGATGCCGGGATACACCCACCTGCAGCGTGCCCAGCCGGTGCTGCTGGCCCACCACTGGATGGCCTATTACGAGATGTTCAGCCGCGATGCCCAGCGTTTTGCCGAGGGCCTTGAGCGTACCAACGTCATGCCCCTGGGGGCCGCGGCCCTGGCAGGCACCACCTATCCCATTGATCGTGAATATACGGCCCGGCTCCTCGATTTTCCACGCATCTGCGCCAACAGTCTCGATGCCGTCTCCGACCGGGATTTTATCATGGAATTTTTGGCGTCGGCCAGTATTTGCATGGTGCACTTCAGCCGCATCTCCGAAGAGTTGGTGCTCTGGTCCACCTCCGAATTCAACTTTATCCAGTTGCCAGATGCCTTTGCCACGGGCAGCAGCATCATGCCTCAGAAGAAAAATCCCGATATTCCCGAATTGGTGCGCGGCAAGACCGGACGCGTCTTCGGAGACCTGGTCTCCTTGCTGACCCTGGTCAAGGCGCTGCCCCTGAGCTACAACCGCGACATGCAGGAGGACAAGCCGCCGCTGTTCAACACGGTGGATACTCTTCTGACGATCATCGATATTTTCAGCCGCATGCTGCCCAGGATCATCATCAACCGGGGAGTGATGCGCCGGGCCGCCTGCGTCGGTTATCTGAATGCCACCGACATGGCCGACTATCTGGTCGGTCTGGGCGTCTCTTTTCGCAAGGCCCACGACATCGTCGGCAAGTCCGTGGCCTATGCGCTGGATCAAGGCAAGGAGCTGCATGATCTGACCCTCAAGGAACTGCGCCGCTTTTCCAGGCTCATTCAAGAGGAGATCTTCGATCACCTGGCCCTGGAGCAGATGATCTCGCGGAGGCTCTCCACCGGTGGGACGGCCCAGCGCAATGTACGCGCCGCCATAGCCCAGGCGCGCCACGACCTTAAAAAAGGGAGTATAGGCGATGATGATTAGAAGCCGCTATTTCTGGATGGTATTGGCTGGCATGATGATTTTGGCAGTCGCGACCTGCGGAAAGAAAGCCCCGCCAGTGGCACCGCGACAGGCGCCGTTCGCAGCGGTGAGCGATCTAAAGGCAAAGGTCGTCGGGCAAAAGGTCACCTTGACCTGGCGGCATACAATTGAAAATCGACAGGCCACGGGTTATTTGGTCTTACGCGCCCAAGCGGCAAAGGATCAGGCCGAATGCCTCGGTTGTCCCCAGGTGTTCCAAAAGGTGGCGACTATCCGCATGTCCCGGTCCAAACGCAGGCAATCCCATATCCAGAGCTTTACCCAGACCCTGTCCGGGGGTTTTACCTATACCTACAGTGTCCGCCCTCATCACGGCTCCGGGGCCCAGGGGCCGGGCTCCAACCTGCTGCGTATCGAAATGCCGCCGACCCCTGCGTCCCAGTAGGATGAGCTGGGGCAATAACTTTTTCGACCATCGGGTGATCACGGGAGAGGCTTGATGACCCCCATCCCTTTTTGGAAAATGAGTGGCAGCGGCAACGATTTTATCCTCATCGACAACCGCGAGGGTGTCGTCAGGGTAGCGGACACCTCCCTGTTTGCAGCCAGAATATGCCGGCGCAAGATCTCTGCCGGCGCTGATGGGGTGATCCTGGTCGAAAACTCCGCTGCCGTTGACTTCAAATGGCGCTTTTACAACTCCGACGGCAGCCTCGCCGAGATGTGCGGCAATGGCGCACGCTGCGCGGCCCGCTTCTGCTTTTTGAACGGTATTGCAGGCCGGCGCATGCGCTTTGAGACCGAGGCCGGCGTCATCGGTGCCCGAGTCAACGGCGATAAGGTCAAGATCGCAATGACCGCGCCCTACGACCTGGTCCTCAAGGCAGCCCTTAAAATCGACACCCAAACCATCAAGTTTGATGGCATCAATACCGGCGTACCCCATGTGGTGATTCAAACCGATGATATCGAGATGGCCCCGGTAGTGCCCCTGGGCCGGCGGATCAGGCACCATGCCCGCTTTGCGCCGGCGGGCACCAACGTCAATTTCATCGCGCCCTTAGAAGAGCATGTATGGGCCATTCGCACCTATGAGCGCGGGGTGGAGGACGAGACCCTGGCCTGTGGTACCGGCAATGTGGCCGCCGCCCTGGTGTTGGGATTGCAAAATAGTGTCAACTCCCCGGTGACCCTCAAAACCCGTGGGGGAGAATATCTCAAGGTATACTTCAGCAAGCAGGGACCTCGATTCGAAAATATCCACCTGGAGGGTGACGCCCGCGTTATCTACCAGGCAAGTCTTCATCCTGATGCCTGGGGGTAGGGGGCGTAGTTCAAGCAAGGTTCATGCGCCGGGCGCATCCGCTTAGCTCTGTTTTTTCTCAGCCTTTTGGCGCAATTTTTTTTCGACCACACAATAGATGCCGCCCTCCTGCATGCCGGGCAAAAAGCATTTGCTGCATGAGATGCAGGCCGCAGTCTCACGGTTGCCCGATTGCCAGCGGGCCGGCAGGTCCGGCTGCCTGATAAGTGGTCGTGAAAAGGCAATCAAATCCATCCCTTGCTCGCCGATGGCGCTTGCGGCGACGTCGTAAGAGCGAAATCCGCCCACCACCATAACCGGGCAGTTCACGGCGGCTTTGATCTGCTGCGCAACCTCAAGATTGTAAGCCTCCTTTGCAGGGGCATTGATCTTGCCGCGCACCGGTCCCAGCTCTCCCGAGACCCGTGTGCCGGAAGAGACCTCTATAGCGTCGATGCCCCGCTCATCGAGCATGCGCGCGGCGTAGAGGGCGTCATGCAACTCGAGTCCTCCCTCAAGGTTGTCCGCAGCGTTGAGTTTGATCATTAGCGGATAGTCGTCGCCTACCCGACGGCGAACGGCGTCATAGACCTGCATCAGGAAGCGTGACCGATTTTCGATGCCGCCACCGTAGTCGTCGCTGCGCTGGTTGGTAAGGGGAGAGAGAAACTGGTTAATCAGGTATCCATGGGCACCGTGCAGTTGAACGCCGTCGAAACCCCACTGCTTGGCCCGCCGGGCCGCCGCGCCGAAATTATCGATGATCGTGGCGATTTGCTCCCTGCTCAACTGGGCCGGAATTCTGGGAAATTGGTCTACTTGCACAGCCGATGGCGCCACCGGTTCGCAACCGGAGGCATTGGGATCGGCCTGGCCGCCGGCATGCACCAATTGGATGGCCACTACGCCGCCGGCGGCATGAATCCCTGCCGTCAATTGCGCAAAGTCGTCGGCAAAATCATCGCTATAGATGCCCATCTTGCCAGGCAGTTGTTTACCTTCGGGGCTGACGTAGGTGTATCCACTGACGATCAGGCCTATTCCGCCCTGGGCCAGGGCGGCATTATAGTCTACGAGTTTTGGCGTAGGCCGTCCATCCGGGTCGCACATCCCTTCCCAGGTGGCCGAGCGCACCATGCGGTTGCGCAGCCTCATGCC
>CAZGPF010000019.1:0-11038 GCA_964527275.1 uncultured Desulfosarcinaceae bacterium | reverse complement strand
ATCTACAGGCCCGGACGCCTTGCATATCCGGCACCTAAGCAAACGCTTACAGGGCTGTAGCTTATCACCTCTTATGCACTTCAACCCCCTGAACGGGTACAAATTCGACAATGAGGACAATTGTCCTGCAAAGGCCGCAGTACTATCCGGGGCGTTCGGCCGGGCATCTCACTCCCCTGGCCAAAAACGACTTGAGGTGGTTACGCCCCTTTCCAATGGCCGTGCAGGGTACAATACTCACGCGCCGTAATCGAAGCGGCATCGACCTTGAAAACTGCTTCTGGAGCATCGCCCGGCTCCAAGAATTGACGGTACGATTTGCCATCGGCGATGATTTCGATCCACTCAATAAAATGGTCGTCTTCCATGGGATGGGCCACGTCGCCCACCTTGACTTTCACGCCACCGTCGATCTTCTCGACCACGGGCACATGTTTTTCCACCACAGCATCCACGCTGTTCTCTATAAGACACACCATGGGTTGACCGCAACAAATCAGTTTGCCATGGCCGGCGTGCATGACATCGATAATATTGCCACACAAATCACACTTGTAGAGCTCCAATCTTGCCGTCATTTTTTTCTCCTTTTATCTCGTGGGGTAATCTTCGGAGGAGCATGGCCGACGCCATGGCCTGGCGGATCGATTTCCCGCCACCACCCCTTGGCCTGATGCCTCCTTTTTTCATCCTCCGCCAATTGCAATATCTTATACGCCGAATCGCGCAACACACCATAAAGCACGCCGCAGCCGGTATCCTCTCTATCCGCATCTCCTCGATCGGCCAGCCTGACCATCTCGCGGCTCAACTGAATTGTACGCCTGATATTTTGATCGCAGGATCTCAAACGGGCTTGGCTCCTCAAATGGGTTTGTCACCCCCGGACGGGTTTGTCATAATGGCTAAAGGGCCGCTAAACACATTCTCAAAACAAATCTAGCAATCAAAAGTCGTGCCAAGCTTTCGCCCGCCTGGCAGTATTACCTCCAACCGCTCGTCACCAAGGCATCAAAGGCCTATGGGAAGGCTGGTGAAAAATATCGACAAACATTAGCCACCAAGGAACGCTTACTCTATTGCGCCCGCTCTTGACCTCCAGGCGGTCTCAAGGAACATGCCAGATCTTAGCACCCGTGGTCAAGGATCAGAATCGATCTCCCCGGTCTCACCTTGGTACTTGATACATATCTGTCTCACAAGACAATCAGTGGAACGCTTTTCAGCCCTTTTCCCACTCTCAGGACTATCCAAATCAAAATCGAATGTAACCAGGCAATCCGATTTCGATTTGGATAGTGGTGGGCCGTAGAACTTAGGAAGGTGGGGCTGGGATGAGAATACACCTCCTTTTGACCGCCTCCCATCAAGGGTGCCGGGAATAAAAAAAAGAGCCTCACACCATGATCTTCGTAAGGCCCTGGCACTTCTGTTTGATCGGCATATATGTTATATGTTGCTTCTGCTTTACGAACACAACGGGCCGGGGAGCGCGTTTTCGCAGCTCGGCATACCAAGTGCTCATAATATATGGATGTAAGAAGACGATCCTGCCAAGCATAGAGAATTGAAGGAGCGCCGCGGTGAATGATCTGGATAAGATAAAACATGATCCCGACCTGCTCGATTGCATCGATTGGGAGATGACCCCCGAGGAGGCCGTAAGACTCTACCTGGAATGGGGCAACAACTGGGCCAGCGGCAAATATGTGATCCGCTCCAAGAACGACGAATGCGTCTATTTCGTGATCAGCACCTGGAAAGTGCCGCCCATGATCTACCTGATCCGGCGCAATTCCGAAAAGGCCGAAGAGCTCGCCGCCATTAAGATGCCCGAAGAGATCAAACGCCAATATCTCGAAGAGAACGGCGACCTGAAAGGTGTCTATGCCGTGGATGGCGTGGTCAAAGAGTGGCTGCAGCGGGAACTGTCCGAGGCTTGATGGGTCTTTTGCGGAAGCTGGCGGGGGCGGCGGCATCCTGGGAGGCGGCCACGGCCGCAGTGGCGATGCGTCTTGCCTCCTGCTGTTTGCTGCATTGGGGGCAGAGGCCCATAAATTCGAGGCGATGTCCCATGATGGTATAGACGGTAGCCTCGTAGAGTTCATCCTCGAAGCGGTTTAAAGGGGCGATGGGGGCGTCGTCCATGCGTCTGCAATTGAGGCAGCGGATATGGTAATGGCGGTTGGGATTGCCGTCGAAGCGTTTTTGCCTTCCGCTCAGTTCAAGGGTCTGAACCGCGCCCAGGGCCGACAGAGTATCAAGGTTGCGATAGACCGTACCCAGGCTGATCCGCAGCATCTGTTTGCGAACCCTGGCATACAAGTCATCGACGGTGGGATGATCATCGCGCCGGCGCAACTCTTCCAAAATCAGCCGACGCTGCCTGGTCATACGCATTTTTGCCGCTTGAACCAATTGACTCTCTACCTTCAGTCTATTGATGTCAAGTGCCGCCTGGTTTTAGATATTAAGCCTTAGCAGGCAGTCAGCGACTGTCGAGAGGCATGAAACTACATGTTTCGGGACCGCAATAGTCACCGACATATTCGGATTCCGGCCGATAGAGCATCGGTTTGGGCGCGGCCTCGGCGAATTGTTCCTCCAGCACGTGGGCGCTCCAGCCGGCAACCCTGGAGATAGCGAACAGAGGTGTAAAGAGATCCGTTGGAATCCCCATGGCGTAGTAGAGCGACGCGCTGTAAAAATCTACGTTAACGTAAATATCTTTGCCCTTGTGCTCTTTGAACGCCTGTTTGCCTTTGACCTCCAAGATTTTGGAAATCTCATACCACCTGATATCGCCGGCCATCTCGCCCATACGTTTGGACATGGGCGCCAGGATATGCGCACGCGGATCGTCCACTTGGTAGACCGCATGTCCCAGCCCCATAATCTTCTTGCCCTCATCCAGGACGCGCTTGACATAAGCTTCCGCCTTGTCCGGCGAGCCCACAGCCAGCAGCATCTCCATGACGCGCACATTGGCCCCGCCGTGCAATTCACCGGAAAGCGATCCGATGCCGGCTGCAATGGCCGCGTAGATGTGCGCCCTGGTGGAGGCCACTTCACGGGCAGCAAAAGTCGAAGCATTGAAAGAGTGTTCGGCATGCAGGACCAGAGCCGCGTCGAAAAAACGCGTCACTTCCGGCTGAGGCCGCTCGCCGAAGAGCATGTAGAGAAAATTGGCCGCATGATCCAATTGGGCATCGGGGTCGACGGGCTCCTTGCCGGTACGAATGCGCTCCCAGGCGGCCAGTACTGTGGGAAGCCTGGCGATGAGCCGCAGGCTCATACGCAGCGTGGCTTCACGGGACTGGTCGCCAATCTCAGCGTCATGGTGCGCCAGCATGGCGGCCGAGGCTTGCAGGATATCCATTGGCAAAGCCTCGGCTGGTCGGGTCTTCAGGGCCGCGATCAACTCAGCGGGTATGGAGCGCATGGAAACCAAGTCGGCTTTCAAATCGGCAAGCTCCTGGCTGTTGGGTAATTTTTCATACAGCAACAGATAGATGATCTCTTCGAAACTTGCGTTTGCAGCCAGGTCGGCCACCATGTAACCGCGGTAGATCAATTTTCCTTCGGCACCGACCACATCACTCACCTTGGTACTGGCGATGGTCACGCCGCGTAAACCCGTATTCTTTATTTCGATGCCTTTTTCCACAGCTCTCCAGCTCTCTCCTTACTCTCTTTATGCTTATGAGTATTTAGGTTTCTTGACCAAGAGCACCGAGCCTTTCGCATAGCGCACAATCTTGCTGGCGGTACCGCCGAACATGACCTCCTCCAAAGCGGTTTCACCCTTAGCGGCAACCACGATTAGATCCGGTTGCAGCTTTTTCTCTTGTTTTAAAAGCTCCTTAAAGGGGATACCCTGAAGGACCTTAGTCTTGATCTCGACATCCTTTGCGCCGCTAACCCTGGCAATCTGTTTTTCAAACCAGTCTGCGCAGCACTGTTCCACCTCCTCCTGGACCTTGCCTTTAACCATATACCCACTCAGTTTGAAGATATTGGGCATCTCAGGCAATACATAGGTCAGGTGCAGGGTCGCGCCACAGGCAGCGGCATATTCAACAGCTTTGCCAAGAGCCAGATCGCAATTATCGGAAAAATCAGTAGGAACGAGTATTTTGTCTATATTTAACATAAACTTCCCTCCATATATTCTGCGTGGCTTGTTCTCGCAATTGTAAACCGGGAAACGCATCTAGATCCGACTGGAGCTTTATTTAGTCCAGGAATCGACACTCTTCCGGTTATAGTTCATCCAGCGAAGCGCATTATCATAAGGCGCGTCTTTCATCTCATTCCATACCAATAACTGTTCCATATCCGAAGGGGTCCAGTTAAACTTGTCCAATACTTTATAAACATTGGGCATATCTTCTTTTAAACCCTTGCGGACGAGGGTGTTGATTCTTGCCGATGCCCCCCAGATATTTTTGGGGTCGTCCAGGAACTTAAGGTTCCAGCGGCCGAATTTCCAGTGAGGTGTCCATCCCACCACGACAATCCATTGCTTTCTCTTGATAGCATTGGCCAGCGCGGACGTCATGCTCACCTCGTCACCGTAAACCAGCTCAAAATCCTCCAGCCCATAGGCCGGCAACAATCTCTCACGCATGGTTTTCATCATGCCCGAGTCCACTTCGATACCGACAATTTTGCCGTCGAAATCATCATAGTGGTCTTTGATCTCTTCTGTGGAGTCGATCAGCATATAGGGTTCGGTCTTCTGGCCATCCTCGGCTACGAGCCAAGTGCTGGAGACCTGAGGCACCACTAGACCCAGGCGAGCGCCTTCCAGGTTGGGACCCAGATCGACAAAGTCGCCCTTGTGCAGTTGGTAATAAGGGTCTTGGGACGGCAGCCATGCGCCCAGCAAGGCGTCCGCAGTGCCGTTGGATATAGCTGTATACTGATCGGTCACGCTCATGCGCTTGAGAATACAATTAACACCCAACTTCTTTTTGAGGACCGCCTTGACCAGGTTGCCACTGGCAATTTCTGAAGTCCAGTCTTCCAGGACGATCCTCAGGGTTTTGCCCTCCGCAGAAGCGGAGGCGGGCAACAACGTCACCATGAAGACCAAGGCGAATACGACAATCAATGTATTTCTAACTTTTTCTTTTATCACGACATACCTCCTTATATTCGACTGTTTAGGACAACTCCTCGTGGTATTCGCTGAGACCTTTCTGCAAAGACCAGATCATAAAAAGAATAACAAGGCCGAAGGGTACACCGGCCAGTGTGACCGCAGTTTGCAGCGCCACCAGACCGCCGCCGAACAGCAGGGCGGCCGCTACTGCACCTTCCATCCAGGACCAGTAGATCCTCTGGGGCACAGGAGGTTCAATGTTCCCGCCGGCGGTGATCATGTCAATGACCAAAGAGCCAGAGTCAGATGATGTCACGAAGAAAATCACCACAACGAAGATGGAGATGCCGCATGTCAGGCTGGCCAATGGGAACTGCTGCAAAAAGACAAAAAAGGCCGAAGAAAAATTTGACTGGACTGCCTTGGCGATACCGCCCGCGCCGAAAAGCTCTATCCATAGGGCCGATCCACCAAAAACGCTCATCCAGATGAAGGTGATAAGTATGGGGACCACGAGAACTCCGGCAACAAACTCACGCACCGTGCGGCCGTAGGAAATACGCCCAATGAACATGCCTACAAAGGGACCCCAGGCGATCCACCAAGCCCAGTAAAAAATGGTCCAACCGTTCTGCCATTTTCCGCCTTCCCACGACTCGCTCCAGAAGGAGAGATGCATAAGATTCTGGGCATAGTCTCCCACCGAGTCAAAAAATACATTAATGATAAAGAGGGTGGGACCTAAAATCAGGACGAAGAGCAGAAGAATCCCGGCCGCTATCATATTGATACTACTTACCCGCTTGATACCGCCGTCAAGCCCCATGACCACGGAGGTGCAGGCAAACGCGGTGATGATGGCGATAAGAATGACTTGTACAACCCCATTGACGGGTATGCCGAAAAGGAAGTTCAAACCGGCGTTGACCTGCTGGCATCCCAGCCCGAGTGAAGTAGCTACGCCGAAAAGGGTACACGCGGTGGCAAAGATATCCACAAAATGGCCTGGCCACCCGTAAATACGGTCGCCCAGTAGTGGATAAAAGACAGTGCGGATGGAGAGCGGCATGCCCCGGTTGAATGTCGCGAAGGCCAGGGCCAAACCCACCAGGGCGTAAATGCCCCATCCGTGGAATCCCCAGTGCAGGTATGTGTACATCAACGCGGTGCGTCCAGCTTCCGCCGTACCGGCTTCGACGCCTCCCGGAGGTGCCACAAAATGGTACATCGGTTCGCCCACGCCGAAATAGAGCAGGCCGATCCCCAGGCCGGCGCTGAACAGCATGGCGACCCAGGCCGCGTTGCTGAATTCAGGCTCCGCGTCGGGCCCGCCTATTCTGATATGCGCAAATTTGCTGAAAATCAGGTAGACACAGTATAACAGGGTCACGTTCATTGTCAGGACCATGAACCAGCCAAAATACTCCATGGCCCAATTGAACATGCTCTTGAATACAGTACCGAGTACCGACTGCAAGAAAACGCTGATGACAACGAATCCAACGATAAACAACGATGATAACCAAAACGTCGCCGGTTGGATATGGTAGGGGATGAGCCCTGTTTTCTTCTCTTTAATGTTAGGCTTGCTAGGCATCGTGGCAACCTCCTCTAATAAGTGTTATTGACAGGTGAAAATGTGTAATTGACTGGTGCGCCTGCTTTGTCACTAATTGGCTGGAAGGGCGTCTGCTTTTGAGCAGCTACTCTTTTTCAGAACTCTTTCCAGTCAGTCTGTGACCATTTCAAGGCTAACGAAAGGAACAGCAGACTTATTAGTTTAGTGTCTGTTATCATAGGGTCGTTGAAAAGCAAACAAAAAAATGTTAGGCCTCCCATAGGCATAGCGATCTGATTATTTCTAATCGGGCGGCCGTACAAAAATCGGGCGATCGATCGATGCAAGAGGTCAATATAAAAAAGGGTTGCCGGTTTCGTATGGTCGGCGCCCCATCATCTGAGCTCAAGAGCCTGCCGGACCCGGCCCGGGTCGCGTTCCTGCCCGCAAGAATCCCATACATCAAACCACGGCTCAAGGTTGCCCGCGGTGATCGAGTGCTCATCGGCTCGCCACTGTTCGAAGACAAGTATCTGCCGGAGATTCAATTTCTTTCGCCGGCGGGCGGGGTGGTTAGCGACATTCGGCTCGGTCCCCGGCGCGTGGTCCAGGCGATTGTCATCGACCGACAGGCCGAAAACGAGCCGCAATGCAATTTCACCAAACTGCCGCTTCACATCCTGGAGGCCATGCCGCGCCGCCGCTTGGTAGACCATATTCTGGAAGGCGGGCTGTGGTGGATATTCCGTGAGCTGCCCTTTCGCAACATTCCCGATCCACGCACACCGCCTCCGGCCATCATCTTGAACCTGGCGGCCAAGGAACCTTTCCAGCCGCGTCCCCAAGTCTATCTCCACAATCGCAACGAATTGATGGCCTACGGTTTGATGGTATTGCGCAAACTAGCCCGGGGCAACCTCATGGTCATGACCGACGGTGACTGTGCGGACGCGGAAGGGTACGGTCAATGGCTGACCCACCGTGTTAAGGGAAACTACCCGGCAGATGATCCCGGCGTATTATTGTATCACGTTAAAGAATCCACCCGTCTGAACCGTGCCTGGTTTGTGGCCGGCCAGGACTTGATCCTTTTGTCCCAGTTGTTGTCCCAGGGAAAATATCCGGTGGAACGTATTTTCACCGTGGCCGGTAGCCATGCGCCCACCCGGTGCCACTTTCGCGCCCGACTGGGAATCCCCCTGGCCGATCTGGTAGCCCCGGACACCATCGGCCCGGAGACGCGCATGATAGTCGGCGGCATGCTACGGGGCTACATCGGCGAGCGGCAAGATTTTATGGGCCACTATGAATCCGCTCTCAACCTGATCCCCAAAGGGGAACAAGCCGAATTTCTCTCTCTGTTCAAGCCCGGCCACGACAAGCCTTCATTTTCGCGCACCTTCCTCTCGGCTCTCAATCCCGGCAAAATGGTCTACGATTGCAACTTGCGCGGAAACGAACGCGCCTGCATAGCCTGCCTCCATTGCACCGATGTCTGCCCGGTCGATATCATGCCTCACATGGCCTACAAGGCCGTGCTGGCCGAGGAGGTGGAAGAGTCATTGGAACATGGCCTGCTGGATTGCGTGGAGTGCGGCCTGTGCAGCTTCGTGTGTCCCTCTAAAATAGAGTTGAGCCAGACCTTTATCACTGCCAAAGCCCTCTATGCCGATGAATCTCATCCGTAATTATTTCAACCACTATCGAAGACACTTCGAGCCCGGCGGTGGCCTGGCCGGACTGTACCCTTTCTTCGAGGCCCTGGAAAATGTCTTCTTCGGCACCCGTCGAGTCACCCTTCAGGCCCCCCACACCAGGGACAGCCTGAGCGTACAGCGTTATATGTTGATAGTCATATCGGCGGCCCTGCCGTGCCTCTTTTTCGGCATGTACAATGTAGGGCTGCAAGCCTTCCAGGCAGCCAGCCTGCCACTCGATACCTGGCCCATCTTCTGGTTCGGCGTCCGCACCGTCATGCCCCTGGTTATTATCTCCTATCTCGTCGGCTTCGGATGGGAGATCATATTCGCCGTGGTGCGAAAACATCCCATCAGCGAAGGCGTATTCGTCACTGCCATCCTCTTTCCCCTCACCCTGCCCCCAACCACGCCTTGGTGGCAGGTCGCCCTGGGCATCTCCTTCGGCGTAGTGATCGGCAAAGAGGTGTTCGGCGGCACGGGTCGCAATTTTCTCAACCCGGCGCTCACCGGACGGGCCTTCCTATTCTTCGCCTATCCCACGCGGATGTCGGGCGACGCGGTGTGGACCGCCCTGGCAGCCAGGGCCGAGCCAGGCGTGGATGCCATCAGCGCCGCAACGCCCCTGGTAGTAGCTTTCACCGCGCCCGCGTCCAATGTCGTGGAACAGACCCTTGACAAGGTGGGTTACAGCTGGTCGACCCTCTTGCTGGGTCTTTACCCCGACAGCATCGGTTCCTCCTCCACTCTCCTGTGTCTTCTTGCCGCCATCGGCCTGATATTGGTTGGCGTTGCCAGCTATCGCATCATCCTGGGAGGTGTGATCGGGATTGTGGCCACAGGTTATCTGATGAACCTTTTCGCCGGTCAGGGCGGCCCTCCGATGCTCGGCATGAATCCATGGTATCACCTGCTTATCGGCGGCACGGCTTTTGGCGTGGTGTTCATGTGCACCGATCCAATATCGGCCCCCCACACCCATGTGTCGCGCTGGATCTACGGGTTGTGTATCGGCTTTCTGACGGTGGTCATTCGTATCTTCAACCCGGCCTACCCGGAAGGGATCATGCTGGCCATTCTATTGATGAACGTTTTTGCGCCGCTGATTGACCATGCAGTCGTGGGATTAAAGTTAAAAAAGAAAATTCCAAATGGACAAGAGTATTAAATCGCTCCTCTTCGCGGTCATTCTTTGCGTGGTCTGCAGCGTGCTCCTTACGGCCGCCAGCACGGGGCTCAAGTCCCGGCGGCAGCGCAACCTGGCGGTGGACCGCCAGAAAAACATCCTCATGGCCATGGGCCTGATCGAGGAGGATGTCCGTCTCTCCCAAGAGGATGTCCAGAACCTCTACCGCCAGGCGGTCAAAAGCGTGTGGGTGGACGAAGCCGGTCAATTAGATCACGCTACACGAAAGGGAGTCCGTCAGATGCCGCTGTATGTCCTTTTACGCGACAACCGGATCGATGCCTATGTGGTGCCCGTGAACACCCGCGGCCTATGGGGCAAGATCCACGGCTACCTGGCCATCGAAAACGACGGCACCACCATACGCGGTTTCACGGTCTATAAGCATTCGGAAACCCCCGGCCTGGGCGGAGAGATCGAAAGCCGCTGGTTTCGCGAGAATTTTGCAAACAAACGCCTAGTCGATGCCGGGGGCAACTTTGTCTCCATCGGCATCGCCAAAGGCAGTGTGGAGGCTGTGGTGCCCAAGCCCCGGCAGGCAAACTACGTAGACGGCATCAGCGGCGCTACCTTGACCGGCAAGCTGCTCAGTTCGGGCCTCAAGGAGATCTTGCGGGACTATGAGCCCATGGCAATTGAATTCCGCCAGAAAAACAGACGCTACCTTCGAATGCCGTAAGGGGGGCAGTAACAAAATATGAAAAATATCCTCTCACCATGATCTTCGTAAGGGAGAGGCGCTATTTTATGATGTGACCTTTTCGCAAAGCGTCTAATAATTGTTAATGGCATCCTTAAAAAAGGCCTCAAGCTCCATGCGTAAGCTGCTTAAAACTAATACCTTCAGGGCCATCTCCGAGGCCCTCTGGCGGGCCAATCCGATTTCGAAACAGATCCTGGGAATATGTTCGGCCCTGGCGGTTACGGTGCAATTGCAAACCGCCCTGGTGATGAGCCTTGCACTGACCTTCGTGGTGACCTTTTCCAACCTGACCATCTCCCTGCTGCGGCACCAGATTCCTCGCAACATCCGCATTATCGTCGAGGTGGCGGTCATCGCCACCCTTGTGATCATAGCCGATGAATTTCTGAAAGCCTTCATGTACACCATCAGTAAGCAGCTCTCGGTGTTTGTGGGCCTGATCATCACCAATTGCATCGTCATGGGACGGGCGGAGACCTTTGCCATGGGCAATCCTCCGGGGCGCAGCCTTGTAGACGGCATCGCCAACGGCATCGGCTACGGCTCAATCTTGTGCGGGGTGGCCTTCTTTCGGGAGTTGCTGGGGTCCGGCAAACTCTTCGGCATACGGGTCGTCCCCGACAGCCTCTACCAGGCCGGGTACCAGGACATGGGGCTGATGCTCCTGGCCCCGGGCGCATTTATCATGATCGGCCTCTTCGTCTGGTTGCAGCATGCCTTCTTAAAGGATAAGTAACTACTCAGAGCACTTCATCTTCGGCCCTTCAGGTCTTTCCATATAGCGATG
>CAZGPF010000018.1:0-11198 GCA_964527275.1 uncultured Desulfosarcinaceae bacterium | reverse complement strand
TCATAATTAACATCGTCAAAGACCGTAGGTGCGCGTAAGGTCTATCTATTCTATGTGCGTGTCTAATCGGCAGTAGCCGGCCTACCGAGACGGACCAGCGGCGCGACAGCGCCGGCAGCGTGACCGGAGTTCGTTACACTCTTACGGTTGTTTGCGGTGATGGAGGGAGGTGTTAATCAAGCTGTGAATCTCGCAGAAAAAAAACAATTCATTGAGGAGTTGCAAGGGCGCCTGAAGAAGAGCTGTGTGGTGATTCTTACCGACTACAAAGGGTTGGACGTTAAAGCCATGACCGATCTGCGGTCTAAGTTGAGCGCAGCCCAAATCGAGTACCAGGTCATCAAGAATACCATGCTGCGTTTGGCATCCGAAGGTACGGATGTCGAAGGCCTGCGCGACAGTTTCGTCGGCCCCAGCGCAATTGCGCTGAGCTATGAAGATCCCGTGGCTCCGGCCAAGATCTTGACCGATTTTGCCAAGGAGCATGGCAAGCTGGAGATCAAGGCCGGTGTCATGAACGGCGATGTTCTGGATCTAGTGGCGATCAAGGCCCTGGCCGATCTGCCGTCCCGCGAGCAGCTGCTGGCCACCGTGCTGGCGGCCATGAATGCCGTGCCCGCGTCACTGGTGATCGCTCTGAGCGATGTGCCAAGGCGCATGGTCAATGTACTTCAGGCCATCAAAGAGCAGCAAGAGGCGGCTTGAACCCGCCACGGCGAAAGGGACCCAACCTGAATGCCGCGTCATCGCGGACGGGGTGTAACGAAAAAGTGACTATTTTGGAGGAAACCGACAATGGCTGATATCAGTAAACAGGATGTAATCGATTTTATCGCCGGCATGTCCGTACTGGACCTGTCGGAAATGGTTAAAGAGCTTGAAGAGAAATTTGGCGTTTCCGCAGCTGCGCCGGTTGCCATGATGGCTGCCGGCCCGGCTGGTGATGGTGGCGCGGCTGAAGAGGAGCAAACCGAATTTGATGTCATGCTGATCGCGCCGGGAGACAAGAAAATCGGCGTGATAAAAGAGGTGCGTTCCATCACCGGCCTGGGACTCAAGGAGGCCAAGGCATTGGTCGATGAAGCCCCCAAGGCCGTCAAGGAAGGCGTGACCAAGGAGGAGGCCGAGCAGCTTAAAACCCAACTCGAAGAAGCCGGCGCTCAAGTGGAACTCAAGTAGTGTCCCCACTGGAGGATTCGTATCTCGCGTCCGACAGGCAAAATTCAATCAGTTATAGCGAAAATGGGGTGCAAGGGTCGAAATACCTTTGATCCCATTTTCGCGTTTCCTAAATCTTCAAAATGGAGATCTCATGGCTGAACGGTTAGCGCTCGAAAAACGTATCAGAAACAGCTTCGGCAAGATCAAGAAGATCGTGGAGCTCCCTGATCTTATCGGAATGCAAAAGGAGTCTTATCGACGTTTTTTGCAGATCAACATACCACCGAAAAAAAGAGAGGATATAGGGTTGCAGGCGGTGTTCAAGTCTGTTTTCCCCATCAAGGATTTCACCGGCAGCGCCTCCCTGGAATTTGTCTCTTACCGTTTTTCGGAAGTCAAGCACAGTGGGGATGAGTGTATCCAGCGAGGCATGACCTACGAATTGCCGATTCGTATCACCGTGCGCCTTGTAGTTTACGACATGGACAAAGAGACCGGGGTTTCTAACATCCGCGATATCAAGGAGCAGGAGATCTATTTTGGGACCATCCCGTTGATGACCGCAAAAGGCACATTTATCATCAACGGCACCGAGCGGGTGGTGGTCAGCCAACTGCACCGTTCATCCGGCGTTTTCTTCGACCACGACAAGGGCAAGAGCCACTCCTCGGGCAAGATTATCTATAGTTCGCGCATCATTCCCGTGCGCGGTTCATGGATCGATCTGGAGGTCGATCCCAAGGACATCGTCTATATTCGCATAGACCGGCGCCGCAAATTTCCGGTGACCACCCTTTTCAAGGCTTTGGGATTCAGCATCGAGGATCTGCTGGCCTATTTTTATGAGACCGAAAAGATTTTGTTTAAAGGGCGCCGGGTCAGCAAGGCCTTTGTTCCTTCCCATATGAAGGGCCAGCGCGCCAGCCGGGATGTGATTCATCCAGAGTCGGGCGACGTGCTGGTGAAGAGGGGCCGCATGTTTACCAAGCGCGCCGTCAAGCAGATGGCTGCGGCCGGCATACAGGCAATTCCGATTGACGCCGAGGAGCTACTCGGCAAGGTCTTCGCGCAGACCATCCCGGACCCCAAAACGGACGCGGATCTTGCTGCGGCCAACGAGGAGATCGATGTCGAGGTATTGGAGCGACTGAAGGCCGCCAAGATTGATGAATTTGAGATTTTACGCATCGACGGCGTTTCCAACAGCGATTCCATCCACAAGACCCTGCTGCTGGACAAGGTGGCGGACAAGGAAGATGCGCTGATCGAAATCTATCGCCTGATGCGGCCCGGCAATCCGGCGACCCCTGAAGTGGCCCAGGATTTCGTGGACCACCTGTTCTTCAAAGCAACCTACTATGACCTCTCTGGTGTCGGCCGACTTAAAATCAACTTGCGCCTGGGTATCAACGCGCCGGTGCACCTGCGTACCCTGCGCAAGGAAGATATCCTGCTGACCACCAAGACCCTGATCGAATTGCGCGACACCCAGGGGGTGGTGGATGATATCGACCATCTGGGCAACCGCCGTGTGCGCACCGTGGGTGAGTTGCTGGAAAACCAGTATCGCATCGGCCTGGTGCGCATGGAAAGAGCCATCAAGGAGCGCATGAGCCTGCAGGAGGTCGATGCCCTCATGCCGCATGACCTGGTCAATCCCAAGCCGGTCTCGGCGGTGGTCAAGGAGTTCTTCGGCACCAGCCAGTTGAGCCAGTTCATGGATCAGACCAACCCCTTGTCCGAAACCACCCACAAACGGCGCTTGAGTGCGCTGGGTCCCGGCGGATTGACCCGCGAACGTGCCGGCTTCGAGGTGCGCGACGTCCATCCTTCCCACTATGGACGCATCTGCCCCATCGAAACCCCTGAAGGCCCCAACATCGGACTGATCGTTTCGCTGAGCACCTATGCGCGGGTGAATGACTTTGGTTTCATCGAGACGCCCTACCGCGTGGTCAGTCAAGGCAAGGTGTCCAGGAAGGTCAAGTTTCTCAGCGCCTTCGAAGAGAAAGACCATCCCATCGCCCAGGCCAACGCGCCGGTGAACAAAAAGGATCGCTATATCAATCCCCTGGTGACCTCACGGGTGGCCGGCGAGTTCATGATGGTGGAGCAGGAAAAGATCGAGCTAATGGACATCTCGCCCAACCAGTTGGTGAGCGTTTCGGCCTCCTTGATCCCGTTTCTGGAAAACGATGACGCCAACCGCGCCCTGATGGGCTCGAACATGCAACGTCAGGCCGTTCCCCTGATGACCAGCGAAGCGCCCCTGGTGGGCACTGGAATCGAAGGTGTGGTAGCCAAGGATTCCGGCGTGACCATCGTGGCCCGCCGTGACGGACTTGTGGTGGACGTCGACGCTGCGCGCATCGTCATTGAGCATGCTTCCGATACCAAGGGAGAGCGAAAGCCGGTGACGATCCACAACCTTTCCAAATTCATCCGTTCCAATCAGAACACCTGTTTCAACCATCGTCCCATCGTAAAGAAGGGCGAGTGGGTGACCGCCGACCAGATTATCGCCGACGGCCCGGCCACAGACCAGGGAGAGCTGGCCCTGGGCAAAAATGTCACCGTGGCCTTCATGCCCTGGGGCGGGTACAATTTCGAGGACTCCATCCTGGTATCGGAACGCCTGGTGCGCGACGGTGTATACACCTCCGTGCATATAGAAGAGTTCGACGTGGTAGCCCGCGATACAAAACTGGGTAGGGAAGAGATCACCCAGGATATTCCCAATGTCGGCGAAGAGGCCCTCAAGAATCTGGATGAGAGCGGTATCATTCGTCTAGGTGCCGAAGTGGTTCCGGCGGATGTTCTGGTGGGCAAGATCACCCCCAAAGGCGAGACCCAGTTGTCGCCTGAGGAAAAACTCCTGCGCGCCATCTTCGGCGAGAAAGCCGGCGATGTAAAAGACACTTCCCTGCGGGTGCCACCCGGTGTGGAAGGCACCGTGATCGATGCCAAGGTATTCACTCGCCGCGGTACCGATAGAGACGATCGCACCCAGGCTATCGAGCTGGAGGAGATTACCAAACTCGAACGTAACCGTGATGAAGAGTTGCGCATCATCGAAAAGAGAGTGCGGCAGCAAATAGAAAAGAGGGTCGTGGGCCAAAAACTGGCCGCGCCCTTGAAGAGTGGCAAAAAGGTCTATGTGCGCGGGGATGCCGTGGTGGTACCCGGAGACCTGGACCCGGTCCCCATGGCGCGCCTCGAGGGTCTGGTGTTGGAAGATGCCGACTTGACCGAAGCCGTCCACGATGCCTTGGGGCATTATTACCAATTGATCCAGCAGGTGCGGGATGAGTTTGAGCGCCAATTGGAGCGTTTCGAACGCGGCGATGAGCTGCCACCGGGCGTCATCAAAATGGTCAAAGTCTACGTAGCCATGAAACGCAAGCTCTCCGTGGGCGACAAGATGGCCGGCCGGCATGGTAATAAAGGCGTCGTATCCCGTATTCTTCCGGTGGAGGATATGCCCTATCTCGCAGACGGCCGGCCGGTGGACATGGTGTTAAATCCCCTGGGCGTGCCTTCACGCATGAACGTTGGCCAGATCCTGGAAATTCATCTCGGCCGTGCCGCCAAGGGGCTTGGCGATCAGATCAATGCCCTGGTGGAAGCCCGCAGGACGGCTGATCTGCGCGCAAAGTTGAAAACCATCTTCGGCAAGAGTGGGGCCGTCAAACAGCTCGCCAAGGCAGACGACGATCTGATCATGGCCATGGCGCAGAATTATCGCCACGGCGTCTTCATGGCCACGCCGGTATTTGACGGTGCCAAAGAGGATGAGATCAAAGAGCTGCTGCACGAGGCCGACCTGGAGCCCAACGGCCAGACGACCCTATACGACGGTCATACCGGCGAGCCGTTTAAAGAGCAAGTCACTGTGGGCACAATGTACATGCTCAAACTGCACCACCTTGTGGATGACAAGATCCATGCCCGCTCCATCGGTCCGTACTCCCTGGTGACCCAGCAGCCGTTGGGCGGCAAGGCCCAGTTCGGAGGTCAGCGTCTCGGCGAGATGGAGGTCTGGGCCATGGAAGCCTATGGCGCCGCCCACGCCTTGCAGGAGTTTTTGACGGTCAAATCGGATGACATGGCCGGGCGAACGCGCATGTACGAAAAAATAGTCAAGGGACAAAACATATTAGAGCCCGGGCTGCCAGAATCGTTCAAGGTCTTGACCAAGGAGCTCCAGGCCCTGGGATTGGATGTTGATCTTTTGGAACGCCAAGGTAAATCCAAACAGTAGGATTTACAGGCCGTTGTCGCGGTCTGTTTTCATCAATTTCCTAACCATAAGGAAATATACATGGATACTTTTTACGATTTTTTTGCCAAGCCGACCGACCCGCGACTCTACAAGGGGGTTAAGCTTTCGTTGGCCTCGCCCGAACAGATTCGCAGTTGGTCCCACGGTGAGATCAAGAAACCTGAAACCATTAATTACCGGACTTTCAAACCGGAACGCGACGGTCTGTTCTGCGCAAAAATCTTCGGTCCCACCAAGGACTATGCGTGTAATTGCGGCAAGTACAAACGCATGAAACACAGGGGTGTGATCTGTGAAAAGTGCGGCGTGGAGGTCATTCAGTCGAAGGTGCGCCGTGAACGCATGGGCCATATCGAGCTGGCCACCTCCGTCTCCCATATCTGGTTTTTGAAGAGCCTTCCAAGCAAGCTGGGGAACCTGCTCGACATGACCCTTAAAGGGGTGGAGAAGGTTCTCTATTTTGATTGCTATATCGTCATCGATCCCAAAGAGACCCCTCTGGTCAAATGCGAGTTGCTTAGCGACGAGAGGTATCGCGAGGCCATGGAAGAGTATGACGGCCAATTCGAGGCCGGCATCGGAGCCGAAGCCGTCAAGAAACTGCTTGCGGACCTGGACCTGGAACTGCTCTACAGCCAGTTGCGCGAAGAGTTGCGCGCTACCAAGTCGGTGGCCAAACGCCAGAAACTGGCCAAGCGGCTGCGCATCGTGGATGCCTTCCGTCGTAGCGGCCTCGATCCGACCTGGATGGTCATGGATGTCATCCCCGTGCTGCCGCCCGATTTGCGGCCCCTGGTCCCCCTGGAAGGCGGACGCTTCGCCACATCGGATCTCAATGATCTCTATCGCCGGGTGATCAACCGCAACAACCGGCTCAAGCGCCTGATGGATCTGAAGGCACCCGATATCATCGTGCGCAATGAGAAGCGTATGCTGCAGGAATCGGTGGATGTGTTGTTCGACAACGGCCGCCACGGCCGGGTCATCACAGGTACCAACAAGCGACCTCTCAAATCTTTGAGCGACACCTTGAAAGGCAAACAGGGCCGCTTCCGCCAGAACTTGCTGGGCAAGCGCGTCGACTATTCCGGCCGGACCGTCATCACCGTGGGACCCAATCTGCGCCTGCACCAATGCGGCCTGCCAAAGAAGATGGCCCTGGAGCTGTTCAAGCCCTTCGTCTATTATCGCCTGGAACAAAAGGCCCTCGTCTCGACGGTCAAGAGCGCCAAGAAGATGGTAGAACGCGAAGTGCCGGAAGTCTGGGATACCCTGGACGAAGTGGTAAGAGAGTACCCGGTGATGCTCAACCGGGCGCCGACCCTGCACCGTCTGGGCATTCAGGCCTTCGAGCCGATCCTCATCGAAGGCAAGGCCATTCAGCTGCACCCACTGGTGTGCACGGCGTTCAATGCCGACTTCGACGGCGATCAGATGGCAGTCCACGTGCCCCTCTCCGTGGAGTCCCAAATTGAAGCCCGGACGCTGATGCTCTCTTCCAACAACATCTTGTCGCCGGCCAACGGAAGCCCCATCATCGTGCCCAGCCAGGATATCGTCCTGGGAACTTACTACATGACCCGCGAGAGCAAAGGCCGCAAGGGAGAAGGCAAAATCTTCGCCGATACCCATGAGGTTCGCATGGCCTACGACTCCCGCGAAGTTGCGCTGCACGCCAAGATTGTGGTGCGTATCAATGCTAAGCGCTACGACACCACAGTCGGACGGGTACTGCTCTGGGAGATCATGCCCAAGGACAACCTGATGGCCATGCGCCACCTGCGGGTCAACGACGCGGCCCTGGCCGACCGGATCGCCGACCAGATCTCCTCCGGCGACGACTTCGTCGCCATGGTGGCGGAGCACTCCCTGAGCGCGGATAAAGCGGACGACGGCTACATAGGATTGCTGCGCAACGATGAATTTCAGCGCGTATTCGATACCACCGCCGAGGACTCCGACCAGGTCTTCGGCCTGGACGAAGATGACGTCAGCCCGGTGATCGCCATCGGAGAGTGCTTTCACCTTTTCCAGATCGTTGAGAAGAGACCGGCCATGCCCTTTGCGGCCGTGAATAAGGTTATGGACAAGGGGGCGCTGCGCGACCTGGTCGATTTCGCCTATCGCAACCTGGGCCCCAAGGCCACGGTTATCCTCTCCGACCGCTTGAAAGATACCGGGTATAAGTACTCCACCAAGGGCGGTCTTTCCATATCGATCAACGACATGATCATTCCCGATGCCAAATGGGAACTTCTCAAAAATGCTGAAGAGCAGGTGGCCGAGATCGGCCATCAGTATACCGAAGGTCTGATCACCCAGGGCGAGAAATACAACAAGGTCGTCGATATCTGGGCCAAGGCCACCGACGACGTGGCCAACGAGATGATGGATGCCATGAAAAACACTCCGGCCTATGATGACGCAGGCCGGCCGGTCACCGACGAAAACGGTAAATTCGTTCTCGGCGAGAGACTGAACCCCATTTACATGATGGCCGACTCCGGCGCGCGCGGCAGCAAGGACCAGATGCGCCAACTGGCCGGCATGAGAGGTTTGATGGCCAAACCCTCCGGCGAGATCATCGAAACGCCTATCCAGGCCAATTTTCGCGAAGGCCTCTCCGTGCTGCAATATTTTATCTCCACCCATGGTGCCCGCAAGGGATTGGCCGATACCGCGCTCAAGACCGCCAACTCCGGCTACTTGACCAGGCGTCTGGCCGACGTGGCCCAGGACTGCACCATTATCCAGGCCGACTGCGGCACTCTGGTAGGGGTGGAGGTCGAGCCGCTCATGGAGGGTGGCGAAGTCATTCAACGCCTGGCAGAGCGCGTACTGGGCCGTGTAACCGTGGAGGATCTCCTCGACCCCTTTACCGACGAAGTACTGATTCCCGCCGGTGTCGAACTCGACGAGCACAGAGTCAAGATAATGGAGGAGGCGGGCATCACCAAGGCCAAAATTCGCAGCGTGCTGACCTGCCAGACCAGGCATGGCGTCTGCGCCGCATGCTACGGGCGCGATCTGTCCCATGGTCACCGGGTCGAAATCGGCCAGTCCATCGGCATTTTGGCCGCCCAGTCTATTGGCGAGCCGGGAACCCAGCTAACCATGCGGACCTTCCACATTGGCGGCACCGCCAGCCGGCGCGTCGAGCAGGCCGATATCCGGGCCCGTGCCGCAGGAAAAGTCAGGTTCTTGGATATCAACCTGGTAACCAACGCCGATGGCCATACCGTGGTCATGAACCGTCGCGGCGGTGAGTTCACCATCGTGGGTGGCACCGGCCGTGAACGTGAGCGCTTCCCGCTCATCTACGGTGCCCATATACTGGTCAAGGAGGGTCAGGACGTGGGACCGGGCGACCTGCTGGCCACCTGGGACCCTTTTACCACCCCGATTATCACAGAGATCAGCGGCACGGTAAAATTCGGCGACCTTGTCCCCGGCAAGACCATGCAGGAGAAGGTCGATGCGGTGACCGGCAAGTCCAGCCGTACCGTTATCGAGTCCAAAACCGGCGAGGAACGACCCCGGATCTCCATTAAGGGTAAAGACGGCAAGACCGCCAAACTGCCCTCCAGCAGCGGCGTGGCACGCTACATCTTGCCCGTGGACGCCATCTTGATGGTGGAGGAGGGCGATGCGGTGCGGGCCGGCGACGTGGTCGCCAAACTGCCGAGGGCCACGACCAAAACCAAGGATATTACCGGTGGCCTGCCCCGCGTGGCCGAACTGTTCGAGGTACGCAAGCCCAAGGAGATCGCCGTTCTCAGCGAGATCGAAGGTTCTGTCAGCATTGCCAAGTCCACCAAAAAAGGCAAACAGCGCCTCTCGGTGACACCGGAGGAGGTAGGCGATAAAAAAGAGTATCTGATCCCCCGTGGCAAACATATCAATGTTTATGATGGCGACTATGTCAAGGCCGGCGATCCCCTGGTGGGCGGTGCCGCCGTGCCCCAGGACATTCTGCGCATCAAGGGCGAAGTCGCCCTGGCGCGTTACCTGGTCGATGAGGTCCAGGAAGTTTACCGGCTCCAGGGCGTGCGCATCAACGACAAACACATCGAGGTTATCGTGCGCCAGATGATGCGCCGGGTGAAGATCATGGATGTGGGCGACACCGACTTCATCGTCGAAGAGCAGGTGAGCCGCCTCAAATTCGAAGAATCCAACGAGGAGATCGTCTTCAACGGCGGCAAACCAGCCACGGCGGAACCACTGATCCTGGGAATCACCAAGGCGTCGCTGAGCACCGATAGTTTCATATCGGCGGCCTCCTTCCAGGAGACCACCAAGGTCCTCACCGACGCCTCCATCGCCGGCGCGGTAGACTACCTGCGCGGCCTGAAAGAGAACGTCATCATGGGCCGCCTGATACCGGCGGGCACCGGCCTGCCTGATTACCTGGGGCTGGAAGTAACCAGCAATGCGCCGGCAAATAGTAACTAGTGGATCAGTGGGTGTTGGGTCTTGGGCCGCCTAGAAGTTCAAAATTGAGGGCTCAAAATGTACGGTTGAAACATAGGGGCGGTCGCGGTGGCGGCCCCTGCGCAAGAGGGGGTGGCCTGGCTGCAAGCGTATTGGAGAAACGAGCCTTCGTCTAGGCTAGCGCAGGCCCGGACTCAGCTTGTGGAAGCATTGCAACTCGCGGAGCGTGGTGGGCAGGAAAAAATTGTAGCCCACACCTGAAATAACTTGACAATAATCAGGGTGATCTATACTAGTACGACTTTTGCCAAGCCACAGCCTTGCGCGAAAGCCAATCAGCACATTATGAGGATGCAATGCCGACGATCAACCAGTTAGTCAAAAAGGGTCGCAAGCGAATCAAGAAGAAGACCAATACACCCGCCCTCAGAGGAGCGCCTCAAAAGAGGGGGGTTTGCACACGTGTCTATACCTCGACACCCAAGAAACCGAACTCGGCTCTGCGTAAGGTGGCCCGTGTCCGCCTGACCACCGGCATAGAAGTGACCGCCTATATCCCGGGTATCGGACACAACCTCCAGGAGCACTCGGTCGTGCTGGTGCGCGGCGGCCGTGTAAAGGATCTTCCCGGCGTGCGCTATCACATCGTGCGCGGGACCCTGGATACTCTAGGGGTGGAGGATCGTCGGCAAGGGCGTTCCAAGTATGGTGCCAAGCGGCCCAAATAGATCCGGTTGACATGACCGCTGACATTAATTCAGATCAGATGATGGTGTAACGAATGCCGAGAAGAAGAGAGGTTCCGCAGCGAACCATTATCCCGGATGCCAAGTTCAACAGCAAACTGGTTGCCAAGTTTATCGCTTCGACCATGCGAGATGGTAAAAAGAGCATCGCCGAGGCCAATTTTTACAAGGCCTTTGATATCATCGAATCAAAAACCAAGGGCGAACCGCTGAAGGTGTTTGAAAAGGCCCTTGAAAACGTCCGTCCGATGCTCGAAGTCAAGTCGCGTCGCGTCGGAGGCTCCACCTACCAGGTGCCCACGGAGATCCGGCACTCGCGCAGGATAGCGCTGGCCATGCGATGGGTGATCGGCCATGCGCGCAAGCGATCCGAACGCGGATTCGCCAACAAGTTGGCCGGAGAGCTGATGGATGCCTCCAACCAGCGCGGCGGGGCCGTGAAGAAAAAAGAAGATACGCACAAGATGGCGGAGGCCAACAAGGCCTTTGCCCATTACCGTTGGTAATTGAAGGATTTAACGTAACTACTCAGAGCACTTCATCTTCGGCCCTTCAGGCCTTTCCATATAGCGATG
>CAZGPF010000017.1:7067-11227 GCA_964527275.1 uncultured Desulfosarcinaceae bacterium | reverse complement strand
GTATAAAAGCGCTACGCCCTCGTCTTGCAATTTGTGCCCTTGCAAGAGGGGCAATATTGTGGTGCCCCCCCCTGATCACACGGCCTGCATTCAATCGCTGATAACAAAGTTAAAATCGAATGGAGCCGTGCAATCCGATCCCGATTTCGATTTGGATTTATCGCTGGTACTTTTTAGTGGATTGCCTGAAAACTGAAGCATGTAAATATAAAAATAGCAAGTAAATTTACATTGACATTTACATTTATAAGTTTATAATGCGCCTTAAAAGAACCAACGGAACACACAAAACGTTCCAGACTAAGAACTTTGCACTTTTAAAAAATGCTTCAGGAGGGCAGTGCCCATGCGAACCGAACTGAGTGCCAAACAGCAGCAGCTTCTCGATTACCTTCAACAGGCCATCAACCACCAAGGCCAGTCCCCCAGCCTGCGACAGGCCGCCGCGGCCCTTGGTATCAGCCACACGGCCGTCTCCCAGAGCCTGAAAATACTCGAAGCCAAAGGGTATATCAAGCGCGAGGGACGTTACAGCCGCAACATCTACCTGCTCAACCGCGCCCGGGAGGCCGCCGCACCGCACCGCTGGCGGGAGATCCCCGTCATTGGCCAGATCACCGCCGGGCTGCCCATGTATGCCCAGCAGGAGTGGGACGGCACCGTGGTCGTAGACGGGGCGGTCTTCACCGGCGACCACCTGTTCGTCCTGCGCATCAAAGGCGACTCCATGCGCGATGCCGGCATTCACGATGGCGATCTTGCCATCTGCCAGCCTCGGCAATATGCGCAAAACGGCGAGATCGTGGTGGCCCTGGTGAATGATGAGGATGCCACGGTAAAACGGTTTTTCCTGCGCGCCGACCACATCGAACTGCGACCGGAAAATCCCGATTATACGGCGATACGCTACAACTTCGACGAAGTCCTGGTGCAGGGCAAGGTCGTGGGGCTGCAGCGGGGTCCCGATGGCATCCGATAGTCGCCTGCTGGTAGGCACCAGCGGCTACTCCTATCCAGAGTGGGTGGAGGCCGGATTCTACCCACCGGCCACCCCGGCCCGGGAAATGCTGCCCCAGTATGCCAAAATCTTCCCGGTGGCCGAACTCAACTACACATGGTACCAGATGCCCAAGGCCGCTACCATGGAGCGTATGGTGTCCAAGGTGCCGCGCGACTTCGGCTTTGCCGCCAAGCTGACCCGCACCATGACTCATGAGATCGATGCCGGGAGCTGGCGGGGCCAGACCACCCGGTTCCGGGAAGGTATCGCTCCCCTGACACAGGCCCGCCGGTTGCTGACCGTCCTGATTCAACTGCCGCCCTCTTTCGACCGCAGTCGCAGCCATCGCCTCTACCTGAGCCGCCTGCTGGAAGCCCTGCAAGATCTGCCCCTGGCGGTGGAATTCCGTCACCGTTCCTGGGCCGCCGACCGCGTTTTTGCCGAGTTAGAAAATCGCAACATCACCCTGGTGGCCGTGGATGTGCCCGACCTGCCCTACCTGTTCCCCTGCCTGGATGTGGTGACCAATCCCGAGCTGTTTTACATCCGCTTTCACGGCCGCAACGCACGGGGATGGCGCTCGGGCAACATGCAGCAACAGTTCGACTACGACTACGGCAGTGACGAGCTGCAGCCGTGGAGCGCCGACACCATCCCCAAAATGGCGTCCCGGGCGCACACCGGCGTCATTTTTTTCAACAACCACGTACGCGCCCAGGCACCTAAAAACGCGCAAATGTTAATCGAACAACTGGCCGCCCAGGGCTTTTCGTTGCAGCCTTAGATTGTCGCATTGCTGCCCTGTTTATCTGGAAAACCCAAGCTGAAATACCAACAAAAAATGGAACGTTCCATCATCCATATCAACGTGGCCGACTTTGCCGTGGCCGTCGAACGGCTGGCCGACCGGCAATTAAAGGACCGCCCCGTGATCATCGCACCCGAAGGGGCCGCACGGGCCACGGTGTACGACATGAGCGAAGAGGCCTACCAGGCGGGAGTGCGCAAAGGTATGCCCCTGCGCCGGGCCGGCCGCTTGTGCCGCAGGGCTCGCATCCTGGCGCCCCATCCGGCGCGCTACGAACAGGCCATGGCCGATCTGCTGCGCCAAGCCCTGCCCTTCTCTCCCCTGATCGAATGGGGGCCAGACGACGGTCATCTATTTGTGGACGTCACCGGCACAAGCCGTCTCTTCGGTCCGCCGGTGGATGTGGCCTGGCGGCTGCGCCGCCAGGCGCGAAAGGCTTTGGGGCTGGACCCCATCTGGTCCCTGGCACCCAACAAACTGGTGGCCAAAGTGGCGTCACGCCTTGTCAAACCCCTGGGCGAATATATTGTGGCCCCTGGCGATGAAGCGGCTTTTTTGTCGCCGCTGCCGGTCTGGCTGATCCCGGGCATCGACCGCCGGGACCTGTCGCGGCTACGGGAGTTGAACCTTACCCGTGTCGGTGATGTCACGGCATTGGGCCAGCCCCATCTGGAAGTGGGCTTCGGCACCCGGGCCTCCTTTCTGGCCACTGCCCTGCGCGGCATCGACAGCACACCGGTACCGCCGGTGGGCCGGCAGCCGCCCTGCATGGCCTTCGACCACACCTTCGGCACCGATACCCACCAACCCGCCGTGGTCGAAGGCGCGATCCATGCCCTGGTGGAGCGGGCCGGCCGTCACCTGCGCCGCCATGGCCGGGCGTCGCGCCGTGTCAGCATCGTCGTGGACTACAGCGACGGTCGACGCCGCGCGAGACAAGCACGCGTCGAGCCGCCCACGGCCAACGACCTGACACTTTTGCCCCATGCCCGGCGGGCCCTGCACCTGGCCTGGCACCGCCGGGTGCGGGTGCGCCACCTGCGGCTGGTCTGCGACCAACTAGTCTATCCGCCGGTGCAGATACCGCTGTTCGATGAGGAGCGCCGGATCGCCATACGCAGGGAACGCATCGTCAGCGCCATGGACCAAATCCGGGACCGTTTCGGCGCGACCGCCGTGCGGCCTGGTTTTGCAAATGACGAACCATGATCCCCCTAACCACCCGATCCCATTACTCCCTCATGTGGGGCACCGCCTCGGTCACGGCCCTGTGCCGACACGCCCGGCGGTTGGGCTACGACCGTCTCGCTTTGACCGATACGGATAACCTCTATGGCCTGTGGCCGTTTATCAGGGCGTGCCGACTGGAGGGCATCAGCCCCATAATCGGGGCCGAAGTCACCGACCCGGCGAGCGCACAACGGGCGATCTGCCTGGCGGCCGACGCAACCGGATACCAACACCTTTGCCGTCTGCTCACCCGCCGCCACATGGCTGCGGATTTCAGCCTGGCGGCGGCTCTGCCCCCGCTGGCCCAGGGATTGATCGTGCTGACCGACGACGCCGCTCTGCTGGCCTGCTGGCACGGCAGGGGCATGGATCTGGCCGCCGCCCTACCCCGCACCCCGTTGCCGGTTGGGCATCGCCTGCGCCGCACCGCCGAAGCCCTGGGCATCCCCCTGGTAGCCACGCCCGACAGTTTCTTTACGCGACCCGAAGACCACAGCCTGCATCGCCTGTTGCGGGCCATCGATCTCAACACCACCCGCGAACGTTTGGCAAAGGACCAAGTGGCGCCCAAGGATGCCTGGCTGGCCGGGCCAGGAATACACCCGCCGCTTTGCAGTCTGCCCCCAGGCCGTGTCCAATACCGTCAGGCTAGCCGCAAAGATCGACTTTCACGGCCCCCGATTTGGTCTTGTGATGCCGCCCTGGAAGGACGAACCCGGTCGCCCGCCCGCCGAGATGCTGCGCCGGGCCGCATACGCCGGTGCCCGCCAACGCTATGGCGGCGAACCGGCCGAAATGGTGGTGGACCGGCTGGAACACGAACTGTATATTATTGAACAGATGAATTTCTGCACCTACTTTCTGCTGGTGCAAGAGATCGTGAGCCACAGTCCGCGCACTTGCGGCCGCGGTTCCGGGGCGGCTTCCCTGGTGGCCTACTGCCTGGGCATCACCAATGTCTGTCCACTGAAACACAACCTCTATTTTGGTCGCTTTCTCAACCCCGGCCGCCACGACCCGCCGGACATCGATGTCGATTTTGCCTGGGATGAACGCGACGCCCTGATTGCCGGTGTCCTGGACCGCTACGCTGAAAACGCCGCCATGGTCTCCAGCACATCC
>CAZGPF010000017.1:0-7057 GCA_964527275.1 uncultured Desulfosarcinaceae bacterium | reverse complement strand
CGTGCGTGAAACCGCCAAGGTCTTCGGGCTCACCAGCGCCGAAATTGGCAAGGTGACCAAACGGCTGCCCTGGTTCTGGCGTTCCAAATCGCCGCAATCCGACCTGATAGCCGATCTTAAGCAGCGCCCCGAAGCCAAGGCCCTGGATTTCATTCACCCCTGGCCCGAAATTCTGGGCCTGGCCCAACGGCTCATCGGCATCCCGCGTTATCTGTCGGTCCATCCCGGCGGCGTGGTGATCACCCCCCATCCCATCCGCCACTATGTGCCAGTGCAGCTCGCGACCAAGGGCGTGCCCATCATCCAGTGGGAGAAGGAGGCCGCCGAGGATGCCGGCCTGGTGAAGATCGACCTGCTGGGCAACCGCAGCCTGGGCGTAATCCGTGACGCCATTGATAATATACGCGCAAACGGCGTGGCCTTTGACGAGACCGGCTGGGAACCGGAAGACGACGGCGATACCCAGGAGGCCCTGGCCCAAGGCGGCACCATGGGCTGCTTCTATATTGAAAGCCCGGCCATGCGACTGCTACAGCAAAAAACCGGGGTGGGTGATTTCGACCACCTGGTGATCCACTCCAGCATAATCCGTCCAGCGGCCAACGATTGCATCCAGGAGTATGTCCGCCGGCTACACGGCGGCGCGTGGCAGCCCATCCATCCCCTGCTGGCCGATGTACTCGAAGAGACCCTCGGCATCATGGTCTACCAGGAAGATGTCTCCAGGGCGGCCAAGGCCCTGGCCGGTTTCAACGACGCCGAAGCCGATGGCCTGCGAAAGATAATGTCCAGAAAAGACCGTCGTCGCAGACTTGAGGATTATCGGCAGCGCTTTGTGCGGGGCGCCCTGCGACGCGGTGTCACCCAAAAACAGATTGAAGAGGTGTGGGCCATGATGATGAGTTTTACGGGCTACTCCTTCTGCAAGCCGCACAGCGCCTCTTATGCGCGGGTTTCATTTCAGGCGATTTTTCTCAAGGTTCACTTTGCGGCGGAGTTCATGGCCGCAGTAATCAGCAACCAGGGCGGCTTTTACAACACCTTTGCCTATGTTTCCGAAGCCCGCCGCATGGGGATTCAAATCGTGCCGCCGGAGGTGTGTCGCAGCAGTCGGCACTGGAAAGGTCGTAAAAACAGAATTCGGGTGGGATTGATGGCCGTCACAGCCTTAGCAGCAACGACCATTGAGCGGATCGTGGCTCTACGCGACCAAAGGCCATATCAAAGCGTCAACGACTTTTTGACCAGGGTGCGGCCGGCCGAAGATGAAGCCCGCGCCTTGATCCACTGTGGCGCCCTGGACCGGCTTGCCTTTCCGCTCGGCCGGGCGCATTTGATGTGGCAAATCAAGCAGTGGAGAACCACCGCTAGAGCCCGGCGGTCGTACTCCCTATTCGACGACCCAAACATGGATCTGGCGCCACCCGAACTGCCTCCTGATGATCCCACGGAACGGTTGCGCCGAGAATTCCGGGTCCTCGGTTTCTTGTGCGACCGGCATCCCATGACTCTTTTTGCGGCAGCCACAAGCCGGGCGCGGACGGTGAAGGCCGCGGCCCTGCCACGCCATCTGGGACGCCGGGTACGCTTTGCCGGCTGGCTGATCACCGGTAAAGTGGTGCATACTAAAAAGGGAGATCCCATGCAGTTTCTCACCTTTGAAGACGAAACCGGCATCGTGGAGACCACCTTCTTTCCCAAGAGCCATCAGAACTTCAGCCACCTCATCGACCATGGCCGCCCCTACCTGCTGCAAGGATTGGTGGAACAGAACTGGGGCGCCACCACTCTGACAGTCGACCGCGCGCGCCCTCTTCGGTGAGGGTACTTTTCAACGGGGGGTCAGGCACTTGAGTACGGGAGCGGCATTGATTTTGCTGGCAATCATCAGATGGTTGGTGCTTCTCTGCCCCTCGACATAATCGCCCAGGAAGAATTTGCCGCCGTCAATTTTATACAGCTTACCGCCCGCGGCTTCGACAATCACATTGACCGCCGCCAGATCCTTGAAGGACTCATTGGCCGTAAACGCCGCATCCGCCCTGCCCATGGCCACGTAGCATGCATGGGCGCCGGTACTGCCGAAGTCACGAATCTTGCCCGGAAAGCGGCAGCGGTAATGCTGATGAAACCGGGAAAAGGTCAAGAGCAAACTCTCTTGCGAGACGGCACCATGGTCATTGATCCGGATGACCCGATCGTTCCAATAGGCATCACTACCGGCACAGCCGCGAAAGAGATCATTTGTGGCCGGCATGAAAAAAAGACCCAAAACCGGCCAAAAATTTTCATACAGCGCCAAGGACATCCCCCAAATGGGTATGTCGGATTGAAAATTATCTACGCCGTCAAGGGGGTCGAAGACCCACAAATAGCGTTTGTCTCCATGAGTGTAGCCGTCATCTAACCTCGATTGTCCATAGGCCTGATGCGTCGGGTAGCGTTCCGAAATAAGTCTGGTGAAGGTTTGATTGAGATGCAGTTCGGCCTGGGTGACCAGGTCTTTATCAAAAGAGGACGATTGCCGCCCCTTGCCATGGAATGTCATAGCCTCCCGGCCTAAATGCCGTATGGTTTCCCGTGCAAACATATAGAAATCGCCTACATCAATGTTACCTTCGGTTTTTTTCATCCGGCCATCCTCCCTCTTAAAAAAATTCATAGCTCCGAGTTCAGAGTTCAAAGATCTTGGTTCATGGTTCTTGGTCGTGGTTCATGGTTTAATCTGAATCCCACGAGTGCCCTGATTTCGCCGGGTCACTAGCAGATAGATGTTGTCTTTCTTGCCGATCTTCTGGATCAGCCGGCTATAATCCTTTAGACCGTTTACTTTTTTGCGATTGATGCCCTTGATCACATCGCCCACGAGCACACCGGCTCTGGCTGCCCGGCCGTCGTTTGTAACCTCGACCACCAACACGCCGCCGCTGCGCTCATCCACACCGAATTGACGCGCGCGGTCGGTTGACAAGTCGGTGACCTGCATGCCCAGCTGATCGGAGCTGCTCTTTCCGCTGGCCAGTTGAACCTTGCTATCTGACATCTTGGCGATCTTCACGGAAATCTTTCTCTTTTTACCGTCGCGAAACAGGGCGATCTCGCTCTTGCGGCCCACGGGAATATTGGCAATCATCCCGGCCAACTCTCTGCCCGAGCCTACTGATTGGCCGTCGATTGAAGTGATGATATCGCCGGACCGGATACCGGCTTGGTCTGCGGGATCACCGGGCACAACGCTATCGACATACACCCCGGAACCGGGTTCCAACCTGTAGTAACTGGCCAGGCCCTCATCCAGATCCCGGATATGAACCCCCAGCCAACCGCGGGTGACCTCACCCTTCTCTTTGAGCTGGTTGACGATCTTGCGCACCATATCGATGGGGATGGCAAACCCGATACCCTGGCCGCTGGCCACGATAGCCGTATTGATTCCGACCACCTCGCCCCTGAGGTTCATCAGCGGGCCGCCGCTGTTGCCTGGGTTAATGGATGCATCGGTTTGAATAAAATCATCATATGGCCCGCTGCCGATGCTGCGGCCCTTAGCGCTGACGATGCCGGCGGTGACCGTCTGTTCCAGACCGAAGGGGCTGCCAATAGCGACGACCCACGTGCCGACTTTCAGTTCGCCGGAATTGCCCAAAGACAACTGTTTGAGATCCACGCCCCCCTTGATCTTGATCAAGGCCAGGTCGGTCTTAGGGTCCCGCCCAACGACCTGTGCATCGAACTCCTTGCCGTCATAAAGTTTGACCTTGATCTCATCAGCTTCGGCGACCACATGGTTATTGGTGACGATATAGCCGTCACTGTCGATGATGAAGCCGGAGCCCAGGCTGCGCTTTTTATGCTGACGGCCGGGCTGTTCGGAAAAGGGTCCGAAAAAATCCTCAAATGGGTTGCGGCGATTGCCGAAGGGCTTGCCGAAATAGTGTCGAAACACCCGCCCGCCGCCTTTTATGGTGCGGACGGTCCTGATATTGACGACTCCGGGCCTGGCCTCGTTGGCCAGCCGGGTGAAATTGGCCGGCACCATGGGTACATCACTGGCTTTAGCCAAGCCCATCCCTGTACCACCGGTCGTCAAGAGCGCAAAACTCAACAGGATGATCATGAAGGCGTGGTTAAATTTTCGCATTTTTCTCTCTCCTCGCTTAGACATCGATTTTTGATCAGGCCCTTTATCAGGGCGGAAGAATTAATTCCTTCCTCCACCCTTACCGCATTTGGATGATCCCAAGATGATCCCAAAATTACCATTTGGTCATCTTGCCAACGGATGGCGCTCAATACTGATCCTTGCGCAACTTCAATCGAACGCTGAATGTGGTGCAACGCCCGGGATCACTCTCTACCTCGATCCGGGCTCCGTGCGCCCTGGCAATCACCTGCGCCAGGCTAAGTCCCAGTCCGGCACCCTCCTGGGAGCGGCTCTGATCACTGCGGTAAAACCGGTCAAAAATTCTGGGCTGCTCTTCCGGTGCAATGCCCACGCCTGTATCGCTGACGCTGAGGCAAGCATGTTCGCTGCCGCTGGGGGCCAAGCGTACCGTTACCCTGCCGCCGCCGTCAGTATATTTTATGGCGTTGTCGATCAGGTTAGCGACCATACGCTGAATCATGGGTTGATCCCCCTTTATGCCGATCCCCTGGGCCACACTCTTTTTCAGCCTCAATCGGCGATCTTCGGCAAGGGGCTGGAAGAGTTCACAGGCATCCGCCACGAGGAGGCTGAGATCCACGGGCATGCGTCGCGGCAGCGAAACCCCCGACTCGGTGCGTGATATGGCCAGCATGGTGTTGAGCATGTCGAGCAGCCGGTCGCACTCTTCAATGGTGCTGACCGCCATTTGCCGGTAGGCTTCCGGTTCTGGCTTCTGGGTCAGTGTCACTTCCGCCAACCCCCGCATACGGGTGATCGGGCTACGCAGGTCGTGGGCAATGTTGTCATTCATCTGGCGTGTGGCCGCCACCATGTCACGGATACGATCAAGCATCTGATTGAAGGTAACGGCCAACTGGCCGATCTCCGTATGCCCATGGCGCACCGGCACCCGAGCTTCAAGGTCGCTTTCGGAAATCCTACGGGCCGTGCGGGTCAGCCGCCCGATGCCTGAAAGCGCGCGGCGGGCCATGAACCAACCCGCTAAAACGGCTACAATTAACAGCCCCGACATGGTGAGCGCGAAGATCTGCTTGAAGTTCAACAGCAATCTCTGCTCTTCGGTCATGGCGTAACCCAATTGGAGTAGAACCGTGGGCCCGATACGCGCGTAAATCACACGCGCCTGGTCTTGGCCGGAGCTTAAAGCGTGAGTTACAAAGGTATGATTTTCCCCGGCCAAAATGCTCTCAATGGCCCGCCGGTCTATGCCGACATCTTTCCAATACGCCATGTTGGAAGAAGCAAAGACCACACCGCTGGAATAGAAAAGACGGTAGAACATCTTTTTCTCCCCCGCAGCCTGGGCGTACAATTTCGCGGCGCGCTCCAACATATCGACACCTTGCAACGCATAGACACTGGCAAACTCGTTGCCTTGAGTTCGCAGGTCCGCGTCGATACGCCGCTGCATCACCGAAGTAATCAGGATGTAAAACAGAGAAAAGACGATGACCGACGAAACGATAAAAACCAGCGCATACCAGAGCGTCAGCCGGAAAGCCAGGGTGTGCCGAAGGCCATCAATCCTGCCTGAGAACATAACCAACCCCGCGCACGGTGTGAATCAATTTGCTTGCAAAGCCTTTGTCGATTTTGTCGCGCAGTCGGCAGATGCGGGCCTCTACCACATTGGTCTGCGGATCGAAGTTGTAATCCCACACACGTTCCATAATCATGGTCCTTGAAACGACTTTGTCCGCATTGCGCATCAGATAGGCCAGCAGGGAGTATTCCAACGGCTGTAGATCGATGCGCCGTCCCTGTCGGGTAACTTCACGGGTCACCAGATCGAGGCTTAAATCACCGACCTTCAAATGGGTGACATCGGAGATCCCACCGCCCCTGCGCATAAGCGCCCTTACGCGAGCCAGCAATTCTGCAAACGCGAAAGGCTTGGATAGATAATCATCGCTGCCGATGCGCAAGCCTTTGACGCGGTCATCAACCGAGTCCTTGGCGCTTAGAATTATCACCGGTGTCTCCACCTTCTGGCGGCGTAGGTTCTCGATAACGGCCAAGCCGTCCAGTTTGGGCAGCATGAGGTCGACTATGATGACATCGTAGGGTTCGGTCAATCCAAGGTCCAACCCTGAAATACCATCGACAGCATGGTCAACGGCAAACCCGGCCGCCTTGAATCCCTTGATTACGAATGAGGCGATTTTATGGTCATCTTCAATTAAGAGCAGCCGCATACAAACTCCTCCGATTGGTTGGCCCAAAATAGAGGTTAACATAGCCAATCCAGACGCCCAAGGCAAGCCGCTGGTGATCGATTACAGCTTGACAAACCGTCTCTGGCTGGAAAAAAATCAGCATCCTGTTGAGGCTGCGTTAGACGGCAAACGGAGACATTCAACGACTGCGGCCGCTGAATAGGTATCATACAGGTTTAAAAAATAGTGCGTCGAAAGGATAATCAATGTGTCTACAATCACAAATCAAGGCCGACCTGAAAACCGCCCTGAAATCCAGGGATGAAGAAAAGCGCGACATTCTGCGCGTCATCATGGGAGAATTTGGACGCCAGACCCGAAAAAAGATCGACGATGTGGATGTCATCAAGATCGTCAAGAAGCTTGTCAAATCGGAAAAAGAGGTTCTTGAGCGCGCGGGCCAACATGGCACGAACCGCTTTATCGAGGTGGCGCAATCCTACCTGCCGTCCATGGCCGGGGAAGCGGAGATCAAGGCATGGATCTCCGACAATATCGATCTCAAGCAGTTTAATAACAAGATGCAGGCTATGCGCCCCATCATGCAGCACTTCGGAGCCAGTGCCGACGGCAACCTGGTCAAGAAAATCATAGCGGAGTTATAGGATTGCTGGAATCTTGCTTGCGTCGAAGTGACGTGAGAACAAACTTTTTTGGTACCTATTCAGGGGGG
>CAZGPF010000016.1:0-11276 GCA_964527275.1 uncultured Desulfosarcinaceae bacterium | reverse complement strand
AAATCTCTGAGCCATAACGCATATGCCGCATCGAAAGTTACCATGCCCTTGAATGCCGTGGATAGAGATTCTGCCCTGCTCTTGCTCGTAGCCGGGGCCAAGGGTGCCGTCGGCTCCACGATTGCCGTAAGCGTGGCGGGTCTTAAAGAGGACCCTGGTGCCAGGATCGCCGGGCTGACTACGGCGGATAAATTCGCCTTCCTCGGGCCTGTAGTCCAAATTGAACTCGCCGGTTGGGATACGGATAGGCGCATCCTGCCTGCGACCATCGATCACCACGGCGTCGTGCCGACCGTTGTGTGGAGGCGCTGGAACCAGCGTCTGACCGCAATGGACATTCGCCGGGCACCCTCCGCCGACCTCTCCCTAGGACGCCAGGTTGAGGCCCTGCGAAAGGATATGCAAGATTTCAAGCGTCTCTATCCGTATGCCCGGGCCGTGCTGATCAATCTGCTGCCAGCCTGCCAGGATTTCAAACTTTTCCATCGACCGATGACATTGAAGGCCCTGCTGGAACAATCTCCTGATGGCCCTCCCGATCTGGCCTATGCCGCAGCCGCCGTCCTGGAGGGTATCCCGGTGATCAATTTTACGCCCAACGCCATAGAGATCGAGGCCCTTTGCAAGGCCGCCAGGGAGGCGGGTGCCCCCCTGGCCGGACGAGACGGCAAGACCGGCCAGACCTATTTTAAGGTTGTCCTGGCATCGGCCTTCAAGGCCCGCGGTCTGAAGGTCGACGGCTGGTACAGCCTCAACATCCTGGGCAACGCGGACGGCAAAAATCTCATGGACCCGGACCGGTCGCGCGGCAAGCTGCGGAACAAGACCCGGCTGCTGGACGATTTGCTGGGCTACGAAGTGGGCCAGGCCGGCGGCCAGTCGGCCCACAAGGTGCGGATCGACTACTACCCGCCCCGGGGAGATGCCAAGGAGGCCTGGGATGTGATCGATTTCAGCGGCCTGCTCGACCTGCCCATGAGCATGCGCGTAAACTTGCAGGGACGCGACTCCATCCTGGCGGCACCCATGGCCATCGACCTGGCGCGGTGGGTGGCTGCGCTGCAGCTCGCCGGTCGCGGCGGCCCAATCGCCGAATTGGGTTTTTTTTTCAAGAGACCCGTGGGCTCCCGACCTCCGCTGACCTTTCAGGATCAATTGGCCTGCCTCGATCGGTTGGAGGACCAGATCAATGCACGCCTCGACCCTGACCGGGTGAAATGACCTGAGCGGCATTGATTTGAGGGAAAGGAAGATCAGCATGGTTTTCGGTTACAGCACCAATGCGTTTGTAAAATATTCCCTGTTAGAGGCCCTGGAGAAGATCGCCGCCATCGGATTCAAGGGGGTGGAGATCATGTGCGACCAGCCCCACCTCTACCCTCCCGAATATGACGCCGCAAAGCTGACCGCCGTCAAGGCGGCCTTGGAGGGCCACGCGCTTAAGCCGACCAACCTGAACAGTTTTACCCTCTTTGCCGTGGGCGACACCTACCTGCCTTCGTGGATCGAGCCCGATGCGGCCCGCCGTCGCATCCGGGTAGAGCACACCCTGGCATGCCTCGAGATCGCCGCCATTTTAGGCTGCGCCAACGTCTCCGTGCCACCAGGCGGGCCTGTTGAAAAGAGCCTGACCCGCAAAGCAGCACTAGCGCTGTTTCACCAGGGGCTGGACCAGGTGCTGCCCAGGGCCGAGGCCTTGGACATTCGGCTGCTAATCGAACCCGAGCCCGGCCTGCTCATGGAGCGCACGGCCGAGATCAAACCTTTTATCCAGGAGACTCGATCCGCGGCTGTGGGCATCAATTTCGATATCGGCCACTTCTATTGCGCCGCCGAAGATCCCGCTACGGCCTTCGAAGAGTTGTTCGCCTGGGTCGGGCACATGCATATCGAAGACATCGCCCCCACGCGAGAGCATAACCACCTGATCGCCGGCAGGGGTGCCATAGACTTCGAGTCGGTTTTCGAGGCCATGCAGCGCCTGGGGTATACCCATGACATCTCATTGGAGCTCTACCCTTACGTGGATACACCGGTAGAGGCTGGAGAGGAGAGCCTTGAGATACTAGGCCCCATGATGACCCGGGCTGGTTTGGCCTGATTGACAAGACCAACTGATTGGTGTAGAGATACTTTCACTTCTCGTTAGGATTCAACTATTTTTTCGGCGGTGCAGATGGATAGAAGAACCTTTCTCAAGATTACCGGCGTGGGCAGCGTGGCCTTTGCCGCCGGATGCAACGCCGATCCCGAAAAAAGACTCCATACCCTAGTAAGGTCGTCCGACGACATGGTCACCGGCCGGGCGACCTGGTACGCCTCCACCTGCCGCGAATGTCCGGCCGGATGCGGCGTGTTGGCCAAGAACCGCGAGGGGCGCGTGGTCAAGCTGGAGGGTAACCCGCTCCATCCGGTAAACCAGGGCAAACTGTGCATGCGTGGCCAGGCGGCCTTGCAAGCCCTCTACAACCCAGACCGCTTGACCGGCCCCCTGATGAAAACCGATGGTAACTGGCAACCCATCGACTCCGCCCAGGCCCAGGCCTTGATTGGTAGACGCATGGCCCAGGCGGCGGCCTCGGGTCCCGGGCGTATCGGCATGCTTACCGAGGTCGTGGGTCACGATCTGCTGGATCTTTTTACACGTGTCTTAGAGCAACATCAGGCCAATGCCCCCCTGATATTCGAACCCCTGGCCTTCGAGTCGCTCAAATTCGCCCATCAACAGGTGTTCGGACGTCCCGTGCTGCCCGGCCTGCGCATGGACCAGGCCGATATGCTGCTCAGTTTCGGGGCCGACTTCCTGGAGACTTGGCTGTCACCGGTGGAGTATGCCCGCAAGTTCAAGGCCATGCACACTATAAACCACGGGCAAAAGGGGCTATTTGTGCAAGTCAGCCCCTACCAGTCCCTGACTGCGGCCAATGCCGACCGCTGGCTGGCTTGCCGCCCTGGCAGTGAAGCCGCCATCGTCTTGATGCTGATTCAACACGCCCTGCAGGGCGGACGCGGCCACCGGTTGCCCACGCCCTTTCGCGCCTCACTTAACCGCCTGACCCAGGGATACAGTTCCGCAAAAGTTGCCGACCGCGCCGGCCTGCCGGCCGAAGAGCTGGACAATATAGCCGACAGGCTGCTCTCAGCACGCCAACCCCTGGTGCTGGGTGCCAACACGGCTTGCCATGGGCCTGCGGCCGTGGCCCTGGACCTGGCCGCGACTCTGCTCAATACCATTCTTGATCCCCAATTTGCGTTGTTCGACTTCGACCAACGCCACCGCGTCGAGGTAGCCCACTCCCGCGAGGCCATCGAAGATTACTGGACCCGGGTAGCCGAGGAGCCGCCCGACCTGCTGTTGCTGCACAATGTCAATCCTCTCTACGGCCTGCCGGCGCAAAGCAGGGCCGCGAAGGTTTTAAACGACGAGCGGACCTTCGTGGTCAGCTTCACCAACTTCATGGACGCGACCGCGGCTGCCGCCGATCTGATCTTCCCCCCCCAACTGGCGCTGGAGACCTGGGATATTTATGATAGCAAGCAATCCATGGCCTCCGTGCTGCAGCCGACCATGGGTAAAATCACCGCCGCCGATGGCATCGGCGATCTCTTCGTTGCAATGTTGCCGGACGAAGAATTTCAGGGCCTCGACTACCGCCAATACCTGATGCGGCGGCTCGAACGCCGGGATCTAATCGGTTCAAAACGGGAGTGGCTGGAGATGTTGCAGAGGGGCGGACGGTTCGCGGCCGGCCAGGGAGCATCCAGACCCGAAGTCAGACTGGACGAACGGCCGGTGGCCCTACTCGCCGAAATTGTTGACAGCCTATCTGCGGAGCCCTCCGACAAGACCACACTCTACCTCATGCCGTCGTCACGCCATTACGACGGCCGGGGTGCCAACCGCCCCTGGCTGTCAGAAATTCCCGATCCAATCTCTCAGGTGGCCTGGCAGACCGTGGCCTGGGTCCCCAGGCAGGTTATGCAGGCCAAGGGCTGGAGCGACGGCGAAGTGCTCGGTTTCAAAAGCCCTCATGGTTATGTCGAGGCGCAGGCCTATGCCCACGGCGGCTTGCAAGCCGATGCAGTGGTGATTGCCATGGGACAGGGGCATGACAATTACGGACGCTACGCTCAGTCCCAGGGTATCAACCCTGTCGCCTTGATGGGGGCTGGGACCGTGGCCCGGGCCGGCGCACCGGTTTATGCCACGCTGATCGATAAAATTACGGCCCCAGGAGAGACGAGGCCCCTGGCAACGACTGCTGGCAGCCGGTTTCAGTACGGCCGCAAGATCGCCCTCAGCGTAGCCCTAGAAAAGGCAAGCCATGCCGACGATGGGCAGGGGCTGACCATGCACGATTTTCCATTTACCCTGCCGCTGCCCGAGGGCTATGATCCCCACCGCGATATCTACCCGGCCCACGAGCACGCCGACTACCGCTGGGGTATGGTGGTCGATCTGGACCGCTGCGTCGGCTGCGGCGCATGCGTGGCCAGTTGCTATGCCGAAAACAATGTCGGCCTGGCGGGCGAAGAGCAGGTCGTCAAAGGCCGCGAGATGGCCTGGCTGCGCATCGAGCGCTATGAAAATCCCGACGATCCCACGCGGCTGATCTTCCTACCCATGCTGTGTCAGCACTGCGACAACGCCCCCTGCGAGCCGGTCTGCCCAGTCTATGCGCCCCACCACTCCCCGGAGGGGCTCAACAATCAGGTTTACAACCGCTGCATCGGTACGCGCTTCTGCGCCCAGAACTGCCCTTACAAGGTGCGGCGCTTCAACTGGCTCAAGTGGCAATGGCCCGAGCCGCTGAACATGCAGCTCAACCCCGATGTGACCGTGCGCACCGCAGGGGTGATGGAGAAGTGCTCCTTTTGTGTGCAACGCATCAAGGCGGCTCACGGCAGGGCCAAAGATGAAAAGCGCGCCATCCGTGATGGCGAGGTGGTCCCGGCGTGTGTCCAGACTTGCCCCACCACGGCGCTCTACTTCGGCAACCTAATCGATCCACAAAGCACGGTGCGTAAGCTCATCGATGATCCACGCGCCTACCAGGTACTGGGTTATCTGAACACTAAACCGGCGGTGATCTACTTGAAGAAAGTGACCCAAACGCTTTAAAGGCAGAAGGGCCGTATGGCTGGCTTAACCTACGAAAAAATAGACGATGCTGTTCTGGATACCCTGCGTCCCGCAGGACGGCAGTATTGGACGGTCATCGGGTTGCTGTTTTTGGGCATATTGATGGGTGCCGGCTGCTGGCTGTATCAAATTTTTGTCGGCATCGGCGTTGCGGGCCAGAACAACCCCGTCCACTGGGGCACCTATCTAATCAATTTCGTCTTCTGGGTGGGGATCGCCCACTCGGGAACCCTGATCTCGGCCATTTTACATCTCTTCCGGGCTGGATGGCGCAATCCCATCGCCCGGGCGGCAGAGACCATGACCGTCTTCGCGGTCTGCACCGCCGGTCTCTACCCCTTTATCCATCTGGGCCGGATGTGGATGGTCTACTACATGCTGCCCCTTCCCAATCAACGTTTTCTCTGGCCCAATTTTCAATCGCCACTCATGTTCGACGTGGTGGCCATCAGCACCTACCTGACGGTGAGTTCGCTCTTCTGGTACACGGGCATGTTGCCCGACCTGGCCATCATCCGCGATCGCGCAAAGGGATTGCGCAAAAAAGTGTTCTCCGTGATATCCCTTGGCTGGACCGGTGAATTCGAGCAGTGGCGGCACTATACGCGCGGCTATCTCTTTTTTGCCGCCCTGGCCACGCCCCTGGTGATTTCGGTACACAGCGTGGTCTCCTGGGACTTTGCCCTGGGTGTCGTGCCCGGCTGGCACACCACCATTTTCGCCCCCTATTTCGTGGCCGGCGCCATTCACAGCGGCCTGGCCATGGTTGTAACTTTAATGATTCCCCTGCGCACAATCTTCCGCCTGGAAGAGATCATCACCATTAAGGTGCTGGAAAAAGTGGCTCTGACCATCGTCTTTACCGGCCTGATCGTCATGTTCGCCTACGCCACCGAAGTGTTCATCGCCTGGTACAGTCACAACATCGTGGAGATGGAAAGCTTCTGGTGGCGCGCGTTCGGCGATTATGCCCTGGAATACTGGATCATGGTCAGCTGCAATACCATCGCCCCCCTGTTCTTTATCTTTAAAAAGGTGCGCACCCGAATCCTTGGGCTGATGGTCATCTCCCTGCTTGTAAATGTGGGCATGTGGTACGAGCGTTTCGTCATTATCATCGGCAGCGTGGCCCACGATTTCATTCCCCATGCCTGGGGGCTCTATCGGCCCACCTGGGTGGAATTCGGCATCATGATCGGCAGCTTCTGCCTCTTTTTCTTTTTGTTCCTGCTGTTCGTCAAACATCTGCCGTCGGTCGCCATGACCGAGATGAAAGAGACCGTACACGCGGAGGATACGCATGGCCACTGATCGCCTTTCCATCATGGGCATCTTCAGCAGCGAAACCCGCATCGCCTCGGCGATCCGCGCACTGCGCGGCACGGCCTATGAAGTGGAGCGGGTCCACAGCCCCATTCCCAGCCATACCATCGCCGATGCCCTCGACCTGCCCAAGAGCAAAGTGGGCTGGTTCACCCTGGCCGGCGGGATCATCGGGTTTTTCACTGGCTTTTTGTTCGCGGCCTTCACCGCCACCCGCTGGAGCCTGATCGTCGGCGGCAAGCCGGTGGTGGCGCTGGTGCCCTTTTTCATCGTGGGCTTCGAGTTTACCATCCTCTTCGCTGTTTTCGGCAACGTCCTGGGGCTGATTTCCCAGGCCCGGCTGCCCAGGTTCGAGATGGCAGAAAAATATGATCCCTCATTCAGCGCCAACCGATTCGGCCTGCTGGCGAGCTGCCGTCCGCATGAGAAGAGAGGGCTGCTCGATTTCCTGAAGACCGAGGGGGCCGAGATCAAGTCCGACGATTCCACCGGGAACGTCGGCCCCGGCCCGTCATCATGAGCAGAGCGGAACAAGATACGATGAATATGCAACCGCAATTATCCGCCCATCGAACGCCGATGTGGATTATCGTCCTCACCCTGGGGATGACCCTTCTCGGTGCGGCGATCTTTATTGTGCATATCACGGTCGGTATGGCGGAAAAGGCTTGGCAGGCCTACTTGATCAACTTTCTGCTGTTCAGTGCCGTGGCCCACGGTGCCGTGCTCTTTTCAGCCTTGATGAATACGGTGCGCGCTCGCTGGAGCGGCCCTTTGTCCGATCTGGCCGAGGCCTTCAGCGCCTTTTTCCCGATTTCGTTTCTACTGCTGTTGGTGCTCTTCATGGGTGGGGGCTATGTCTTTCCCTGGCTGCACCATGATCTGCACGGCAAGGAGGGCTGGCTCAACCTGCGCTTCATGTGCTACCGCGACGCCGCCGGGTTGGTCGTGCTTTACAGCCTGGGCTTTGCCTACCTTTACCACGCCCTCTATTTTAAAATCAGAGACCGGGGGGCCGGCGGTAAAATCGGCATCCGGCTCTGGCAATACTGGCAAGCCCATCCGCCCGATGAGGCGCAGTTCAAATCCCGCAAGATGATCTTCGGCACCCTCTATATGTTGGCTTTCGCCTTGGTCCTCTCCCTGCTGGGCTACGACCTGGTAATGAGCGCCGATCCCCACTGGTACTCCACCCTTTTCGGGGCCTACTCCTTTGTAAAGTCGGTCTATGTGGGCTTCGGCGCCCTGATCATCTTCGCCGCCATCCTGCACCTTTGCCCCAAGATCGCTTTTCAGCTTAAACCATCCCAGTTCCACGATATCGGTAAATTATTCTTCGCCTTCTGTCTGGTGTGGGCCGATTTTTTCTACGCCCAATTCGTCGTCATCTGGTACGGCAATATCTCCGAAGAGACCGCCTATATCATCGAGCGCACCATGGCAACGCCCTGGCGTGTCCTGGCCTGGATCGTGTTCGGCGTCTGTTTTGTCGGGCCCTTCCTGATCCTGATAAATAAAAAGATCAAAACCATGCCCGTGGCCATGATCGTGATCTGCGCCATCGTGATTATCGGCATGTGGCTGGAGCATTTCCTGCTCATCGCCCCCGCCTTTTATCCCCATACCACCTCACTGCCCCTGGGATGGATCGACCCGGGCGTGGCCTTGGGATTTCTCGGTATGCTGGCCGGTGCCCTGATCTACTACCTGAACCAATTTCCCGAATTGCTGCAGCCAAGGGCGAGGGAGGGACGCTGATGGAGATATTGATCGGCACTTTAACACTACTCTCCCTGCTGGCGGCGATCATCCTGATAGTCACCAGAGGCCGACCTTTGAGGTTTGTGACGGCCTTCGGCAAAACCATGACCACCGTCTGGGCCAATAGGGGGCCTGTGCTGTGGATAGCAGTCAGCGTGCTGCTGGTGCTGGCATTTCTCTACCTCTTCTATTCGCCGCCGGGCTGGAACACGGGGCCGGCCCAGCCCATCGCCTTCAGCCACCGCATCCATGCCGGCGTCAAGGCCATCGACTGCCGCTTCTGCCACCCCTATGTAGCGCGATCCGCGCATCCGGGATTGCCGCCGGTGGAAAAGTGCCTCTATTGCCACAAATATATCATCGCCGATCATCCGGAGATCAGAAAAGAGCACAACTATTTCGATACGAACAGGCCTACGCCATGGCGCAAGGTTTTCTACCTGCCCGAACATGTCTTATTCAACCACGAGCGCCATATTAAAAAGGATATTGCCTGTGAGAGTTGCCACGGGCCTGTAGAACAGATGGACCGGCTCAAGGGTGAGCATTTCAAAATGGGATTTTGCGTCACCTGCCACCGGGAAAAACAAGTCAATCTCGACTGTTGGCTAGCATGCCACAGCTAGCCCGGCGATTATGGGAGCTGATGTTTAAAGGGGCCATGCATGACGACTACCGCACTTGAAGAGATAAACCACGAGCTGGCCGCCAAGGCTTTTACGCTCACCTCGGCCCTCTGGTTCGCCATTGCCACCTCTTTCGGCCTGATCGCCGCGGGATATGTGGTGGCACCCGATTTTTTGGCCAATATCGAGTTTATCCATTTCGGCCGCTCGCGGCCCATACATATCAACCTGGTCCTCTTCGGGTTCGTGACCCCCGGTCTGATGGCGGCGGCGTTTTACTATATTCCCCGCCTGCTGCGTACCGAGCTGTACAGCCAGAAACTTGGACTGGTAACCGCGATATTGTGGAACCTGGTGCTCGTAGCGGCCGTATTCTGCCTTGGATTGGGCTACACCCAAGGCCGGGAATACGCCGAGCTGCCCTGGGCGGTGGACATAATGATCGCGGTGCTGTTCGCCCTGGTCATCTTCAACATCCTCAAGACGGTAGGCCGGCGCAAGGAGCCGATCCTCTATGTGTCGATCTGGTATGCCAGCGCGGCCATAATGCTCACCGCAGTGGGGTATTGCCTGGGAAACGTAATCTGGAAGCCCGACAGCGGGGCTCTGCTGGGGATACCGGACGCCATTCTGCTCTGGTTTTACGGCCACAATATCTTCGGCCTGCTGCTGACCCCCATGGGCCTGGCCGTGGCCTACTACGTCCTCCCCCTGGCGACTCGCAGCCCACTCTACAGCCACACCCTATCGCTAATCGGCTTCTGGTCGCTGATCGTGGTCTACACCCACATCGGAACCCACCACCTGCTGCAGGTGCCCGTGCCCACCTGGCTCAAGGTGATCTCCATCGTCGACAGCGTGGCCATGGTGATTCCGGTTATGGTCTTCCTGATCAACATCTGGTACACCGTCAAGGGTAAGCTGGGCCTGATCCACGAGAACATCGGTGCCAAATTCGTCTTCACCGGCACTATCATGTACTTCTTCGTCAACATCCAGGGCAGTTTCATGGCCCTACCCCAGGTGCAGCGGGTGACCCATTTCAACAATTGGGTGGTGGGCCACGCCCATATCGGTGTGCTTGGCTTTGCCGGGATTACCGCTCTGGGGGGAATCTATTTTATTCTCCCCAGGATCACCGCCAAACCCCTCTACAGCCGTTTTCTTGCCGACCTGCAGTATTGGCTGGTGCTCATCGGCGTTTCCATCATGGCCATCGATCTTACCATCGTGGGTCTGCTGCAGGGCAATGCCTGGCTCAATGGCGAGTCCATCTACCGCATACTACCCGAGATCCACCTCTATTATGTGATCCGGGCGGCCACAGGTGTGCTCATAGTTATCGGCGCCTATATCGGCCTCTATAATATTGTCAGAACTCTGTTTTTCAATCGCGGAGAAACGAACCCATGAAGATGAACCTTGCCACGGTGATAGGCGGCTCCATGCTGCTGCTGGCCACTATTGTTCTGATCATGGTCGTATGGCCCTATTCCACGGCCGATATGACGCCCTCGGAGATATATCGCCCCCGTACGGCGACCGAAGAGGCGGGGCGAAAAATCTACATCCAAAACGGCTGCGTCTACTGCCACAGTCAGTCCATCCGCGCCTTCGATTGGATCCACGGTGCCAACCGCATCGCCCAGGCCGGCGACTATGTCGGCGACCGGCCGATATTGCTAGGTTCTGAGCGCACGGGCGTCGATCTCTCCCAGGAGGGCGGCGAGCATCCCGATGACTGGCACATCGCCCATTTCATCAACCCCCGCTTTACGAGGCCCAACTCTATCATGCCGCCCTTCCGCTGGCTGGGGCCGAAGCGCTTAAACACCATGACGCAATATATCCAGAGCCTGGGATTTAAAAACGCGGATCAACGCATGGCTCGCCAGAGGTATTGGAAAAAACAGGCCGTGGAAGCCTACGAGGCCGGCCCGGATGCCAATGTCCGCTGGCTGACGGAGATCGTTCCCCAGGGCTGGCGAAATATCCCCAACCCCTACACCACTTCGCCCTCCAGCCTGCAGCGTGGCAAGGTGATCTACCAGCAGTTTTGCATAGGCTGTCACGGACCCGTGGGTGACGGCATGGGACCCGCCCAGCCCTATATTTATCCGCCACCGCTCAATTTCACCATTTTGAACGGCCGCGACATATCGGGCGGCATTCTCTATTATCATATCATGAACGGCATCACCGGCACGGCCATGCCCTACTTCAAGAACGAACTGGAGTCCCAGAAGATCTGGGAGGTGGGGGATTATGTTGCGGTCTATTTTATTGGTCATAGTGATGCTGGGGGGGAGCCCAAGGGCATAGACGCCTCCCACGAACCCCCGCGGTTGCCGGAGGACTCCAGATCCGGCGTTGCCGGAGGTTCGCAGTAGCCAAGCTACGGCTTCACCTCCGGCGCCTTGACT
>CAZGPF010000015.1:0-11453 GCA_964527275.1 uncultured Desulfosarcinaceae bacterium | reverse complement strand
TTTTACAACTTTTCACATTAGTCTCGAAGACATCTTAGCCTGGCAAGATCTTCCGCGTATCCGTAAAGATGCAGCCCCTTGCTTTCCACCACCATTTCGCCGTCTTCCACGCCGATTTCACCGGCCATGTACTCTTTCAGGTTCTGTATGCCTGCCAGGTTGGCCGGTAATCCGCCCCATAGATCCCACGATCTGAAATAGACGAAAAAATGTAGTTTGGCGTCCTGAATGCGTGTATCGATAGAGCGCAGGCAGGGTGGGTCGACCAGGGTTACATCGCTGGGATGGGCCACCTGCAACACCATCTGGTTGTTGCGTTCACCGAATTTTTTATAGGTTTCGATGACCCATTCGATTTGATTTATATAGATGTCGCCTTCCTCGACGAAAACAACATGTGGATTATCTTCTCGTTTATCGATAATTTGACTGTTGTTCTCTTGCCACCAGGTAAGTTTTTCTCCGCGCAGGGGAGTTCGTGTCAACCGTTGCCCATAAGTGTATGACTCGCCGGGAGCTTTATGCCCGGTCATTAGATATTCGATGTAGGAACGTTCATAGCCTTCACCCCCATGGAGATAGGCCTCTTCCACGGGGTTGGGTATGCCGCAACTTGCAGGGATATCGGGTAATAGCGGCTCGGTCCCCGGATGTCTTATATGTCCTGTAAAATAGTCATATTCGAGCCGCGTTTGGCCGGCATATGATCCACGATCTATCCTGAAACGACGGCCCTGATCGAGAATATCATGCACGGCTTGAAACCATAAATCGGGTAGGTCACGGGCCTCAATTTTGTGAATTTTCATAGCCTTACCTTAATAGTTCTTACCTGTGCAGGGGGTTGAAGTGCATAAGAGGTGATACAACTACAGAACTGTAAACGTTTGCTTAGGTGCCGGATATGAAAGGCGTCCGGGCCTGCAGATGTACTTTGGTACCTCAAAGGCCCGGCAACGAAACAGGTTCGGTGCCTTGTGAACGCTTACAATAGTTCTAGATGTCGAGTGTGCTTACATCAAGTGCGTTGTTCTGGATAAATTCACGCCTTGGCTCAACCTGGTCGCCCATCAATATGGTGAAGATCTCATCTGAATCGAGGGCATCTTCTACCTTGACCTGAAGCATCAAGCGTTTTTCTGGGTGCATCGTGGTTTCCCATAATTGATTGGGGTTCATCTCTCCCAGACCCTTATAGCGCTGCACGTGAATTCCTTTTTTTCCTTCTTCAAACAAGTATTTTATCAGTTCGGATCTGCTCGCGATTTCGATGCCAGCTTGACTATTGTCCCCGCGAAAAATGGTAAACGGGGCCTTGAAGGCAAGTAGTTTTTTTCCGGCCTGTATACACTTTTGATACTCAGCAGAGTAGATAATAGCGCGTCCAATCTTCAAATAGAGAGGATCGGTCACTACCATCTCAAAAACCTCACGTTCCTGGTTCCAAGACGGCGCCTCGACCGCATAGCCCCTATTTTCAATTTTTTCTTTTAGTAGCTCTACCCTGTTTGCCTCTTTTATAAACTGCTTGTCTTCTACTTCGGCCTCAACCAGAGTTTCTATAATATCTACGGGAATGCCTTGCTTGTCGAGACGCCTTAGTGAGGCCAGATAATCGGCCAGGTTACAGATTAACAGATAGAGGGTGTGATTGCTGACCGGCTCATCGGAGCCCGCGAAGCGCACCTTTATCTTGTCGCAAATTTTCCTGAGGATGAAATCGTTGTAGCCATTTTCGTCTTTAAGGTAGGTTTCGTTTTTTCCCTTGCCGATCTTAAACAGCGGCGGTTGGGCTATGAAAAGGTATCCCCGGTCTATAACCTCCGGCATTTGTCGATAAAAAAAAGTCAATAGCAAGGTTCTAATATGGGAACCGTCTACATCTGCATCGGTCATAATTATCACTTTTTTATATCTTATTTTTTCGATATCGTACTCTTCACTTCCCACGCCGGTTCCCAATGCGGTTATTATGTTCTTGATCTCTTCGCTTTGCAGTATCTTATCGAAACGCGCCTTTTCTACGTTGAGGATCTTTCCTTTTAGCGGTAGGATGGCCTGAAACTTACGGTTGCGGCCCTGCTTGGCCGTGCCGCCGGCTGAAGCACCCTCCACAATAAAAATTTCACGTTCCTCGGGATCGGAGCTCTGACATTCAGCCAGTTTGCCTGGTAAGGTCGAGTCGCTCAGCGCCCCCTTGGTGCGCGCAATATCCCTTGCCCTTTTGGCGGCATCTCGGGCACGGGCCGCGTCCACTGCTTTGGCAATGATATTCCTGGCTACCGTTGGATTTTCCTCCAAGTAGGCGCTGAGTTTTTCGTTTATCAGCGATTCCACTACTCCTTTGACTTCGCTATTACCAAGCTTCGTCTTGGTTTGACCTTCAAATTGAGGTTCCTTAATTCTTACACTGATGATGGCGGTCAAACCTTCACGCACGTCGTCGCCACTGATTCGGGCGCTCAATTTTTTAGGCAAATTTCCATTGGCGACGTATTGATTCAGGGTTCGCGTCATGCCAGCCTTGAATCCCACAAGATGAAAACCACCTTCGATGGTATTAATATTGTTGGCAAAAGAGAAAATTTTCTCTTTGAAGGTGTCGTTGTATTGAATTACCAATTCGATTTGGACATCTTTTTTGCGGCCTTCTATGAAGATCGGTGTATGTAAGCCCGTGTGGCGGCGGTTAAGGTACTCGACAAAAGAGATAATACCTCCCTCATAGAAGAACTCTTCTTTTTTGTCGGAGCGCTCATCTTCCAGGATGATCTTTATACCCTTGTTTAAAAAGGCCAGTTCCCTGAAGCGACGAGATATGATGTCGTAGGAAAAATCCACTTTGTTGAATATGCTCTCATCAGGCATGAAGTGAATCTTGGTACCCTGCTTGGAGGTTTGGCCGATAATTTTTAGTTCATCGGTTTTAACTCCTTTTTCAAAGGTCTGATGGTAGATATTTCCATTCTGATAGATTTCCACTACCAGATGCGATGCGAGCGCATTTACTACCGAAACACCGACACCATGCAGTCCGCCGGATACTTTGTAAGCCTCGTTGTCGAATTTTCCACCGGCATGCAATTTGGTCAGCACGACTTCCACTGCCGGCACATTTTCAGTTCGATGGATGTCAACGGGAATGCCGCGCCCGTTATCTTCGACGCTCACACTGTTATCGGTATGCACCTTGATTATAATATTATCGCAATTTCCTGTCATGGCTTCGTCTATACTGTTGTCCACCACCTCGTAAACCAAGTGGTGCAGTCCGGCCACATCCACATTGCCTATATACATCGAAGGTCTAAGCCTTACAGGTTCCAACCCTTCTAAAACGTCTATACTGTTGGCATCGTAACTATTTTTCATTTCAGTTCCATCGGCATGATTACACTTAAATATTTTTTATCTTTACTTCCCTCAATAAGGCACGCTTTATCTTTACTTAATATATTTATAATCATTTTGGCTTCATCGATGCAGTTGATGGAATCTATAAAATATTTTGGGTTAAAGGCCGTTTCTATCCTTTCTCCTCTGTACTCTATATCAATATTTTCTTTGGACTCGCCACTATCCGGGTGGGTGGCATTTATCAACAATTGGTCGGTATCGAAGGTAAATATCGCGGCACGATAATCATTATCGCATAAAATTGACATGCGTTTGAGCATATCGAGCAAGAGCTCTTTTTCGACTTCGACGAGGTTTCCCCCTTCGCGGTTTATTAGACCTTCATACTCTGGAAATTGGCCTTCTAACAGACGTATATATATTTTTTCTGTGGCTTTTTGGACAACAAAATAGCTATCTTTTATCCCAACCTGAACTGTTGCGCCGCTATCTAAAAACTTGCTGACTTCATGCAACCCTTTCTTGGGTACCAGGATGCTTTCTCCGGCAACAATTTCGCTACCCTCAGTCAGGCTTAAATCATACTTGCACAGCCGACCACCGTCGGTGGAGACCATGCGGACAAGTTTAGTCGGTAAATCGGTTAGTCGTTCGAAAGAGACGCCGTTGATATGAGCTTTTCTGTCTTCTCCAACGCCGTAAATGACCGTGCACGTATCGATCATTTTTTTAAGCCCTTTGGCTTCCATATCAAAAAAATCAATCTCCTCTATAGTAGGTGTTTCCGGAAAATCATCTGGATGCATTCCTTTTAGGTGGTACTCCACAGTTGGGTTGGTTATATCGATGATGCGATTATCTCGCTCCTCTATGGAAATTTCCGTGCTGGAAAATTCACGTACTATTTCATAGAAATTCCGGGCATTTATGGCTATACTTCCCGGAACATCAATCCCGGCTTCAAAGGTTCCCTCATATCCGGTCTCCAAGTCGGTGGCAACGATCTGGATTCCATCTTCGGTTGTGCTGATGAGAATACATTCGGTGATTGCCAGGCTGCTTCTCCTGTTGGTCAATCCCTGAATCTTGGACAAGACATCGAGAATTTGATTTTTTTGAATTTTAACCTTCATAATACCATCCTTAATTTTTTATTATTAAAGACTATTATTATTGTTAGGGTCTGTCTGAAAGTTCAAAAAATTGCTAAGTTGATAAATTAATGGGTCATTGCCCACATAGTCGTTGTATATATCCTTGTTGATAAAATGCTGATAAGCAACGACTTATCGACAGGGTAGAATAAGTGGTTCATAAGTCCCAAGTTATAAACAGGTGGTTGAGAAGGTTTTAGACAGTTAAAAGCTTTGCGTGTGAACCCATTTTTCGATCCTGGCCGTGGTCGCCTTCCACTGATCAGATAGTCGCAATTCGATGAAGCGTCGGTAGAGGGAATCTACAAGCTCTATTGGTTTATAGTAGAGGTCTATTTTTTCCAGCACAATCCCTTCCATATCATCCGGTTGTTCCACAGCGCCCGACTCGGGTAGCTTCAGACCTGAAAAATTGAGACTCTCGCCTTTTAAAGAGAACTGCCATTGCAAGGCACCGCTTTTGTATATCAGATTGATCTCCGTGACGGCGCCGCCCTTGCTCAGGCAGAGCTGGCCCTCTTCCAGACCCACGGCATCTCCTTTGATGGAGATGGTCTCCTTGCCGTTGGCCCAACGGTTTTCCAGTATCATGCGGTTGCCAACTTCCAGCCCCACTGCCTCCCGGTCACATTGAAAGACAACAGCCTTTTCATTTTCGATTATATACCAGAGCCAGGTTAGAAACTCGTTTCCCAGAAAACGGTAGCGATTGTAGGCAACGGCGATATCAAGCATATGAGTTAGTTGTGTTGCGTGTTGGGGGATAAATTGTTCAGTGCGTCCAACTGTTCGGAGGAGAGGTCATTATTCAGGGTTGCCATTGTATAGGGAATGGAGCGCACCAAGCTCACCCCGAAGGATTTAAGGAAAAGCGTCTCCAACTTCTCATTGGAACTTTTAAGGTTGGAGAAAAACCATAGGTCTCCAACCTCATATTGCCAAACCACTTCATAGAGATTGGGAGTGGAAGGCATCTTTAAATTCAACTTGTTGATCACATAATCTTTGATGGCCCTATTCTCGTTGGAGTAAAAAAAATCTCGGCCCAGCTCCTTAAGCCGTTTGGCCGCTTCGATGGAAAAATGTTTTTGAACCATCTTGGCGGGAATCGACTTCTTGTCGACGCGCAGAGAAAAGACAAAAGAAGTTCCAAAGACAAAACTGGAACCTTCGAAATCGGTTTTAAAAGGATCCTGGAAACTGGCCCAACCAGCGGCCTGTTCGGATGGATTTTCATCAATGTCCGCGACCATGTTGCCCTTTAATCCAGCCGCGACTGTGTTAAGGACAGGCTTTTTTATTTTACCCACCACTTTATAGCGGGTAAGCGAGGTGGTTGCCGACATTAGGCCCATTGCAATCCTTGATAAAAATATGGTCTTGTACTCCAATATAAGTCGGTAAAGATAGCCGTTATCCTCGAACAAAACAAGACTTTTTTGTGAGCGCAAGTCATTTCAGGCTTGAGATTAAGGCGCTCTTTTTGATAGGTTGGGGGCCATGCAGTTTTTCGCCGATTTTCATATTCATTCCAAATATTCTCGGGCCACGGCAAAAAATCTTGACCTGGAAAATCTTTATATACTGGCGCAAATCAAGGGTATCACCGTTCTGGGAACTGGTGATTTCACCCATCCGGCATGGTGGCGGCAGATCGAGGAGAAGCTGGAACCGGCGCAGGAGGGGTTGTGGCGCCTAAAACCCAGCATAGCCAGGGAGTGCGATAGAAAAGTGCCGGCCTCCTGCCGGCGTGCGGTGCGTTTCATGCTCGTGACCGAGATCAGCAACATCTACAAGAAGAACGGACGCACGCGCAAGAATCACAACCTGGTATTCATGCCCCATGCCGAGGCTGCGGAACACTTCATCCGGCGCCTGGAAGTCATCGGCAATATCCAATCCGACGGCCGCCCGATCCTGGGGCTGGATGCCCGGAGTCTGTTGGAGATAGTTCTGGAGACCTCTGCAACCGCTTACATGGTGCCGGCCCACATCTGGACCCCCTGGTTCTCTCTGCTGGGATCCAAATCGGGCTTCGACACAGTGGAGGAGTGCTTTGAGGATCTCACCCCGCATATCTTTGCCCTGGAGACCGGACTGTCGTCCGATCCCCCCATGAATTGGCGTGTTGCCAATTTGGACCGCTATACCCTGATTTCCAACTCCGATGCCCATTCGCCGGCCAAACTGGGACGCGAAGCCAACCGGTTCGATTGTGACTTGAGTTTTAGCGCCATCCGCGATGCCATGAAAGAGGGCGACCCCCGCCGCTTCCTGGGAACAGTTGAATTCTATTCCCAAGAGGGCAAATACCATATAGACGGTCACCGTAAATGCGGCTTCAGCTGTCTGCCCGACGAGACGCGCCGGCTGAAAAACAGCTGTCCCCGATGCGGCAAGCCTCTTACATTGGGGGTGCTCTACCGCGTGGAGACGTTGGCAGACCGCAAGCAGGGCTTCCGCCCCCCCAAGGCCGCCGCATACCAAAACCTGATTCCCCTGGATGAACTGCTATCCGAAGTGCTGCGCGTGGGGACAAAAACTAAAAAGGTCGCCCGGGCGTATGATCGCCTCATTGGCCAATACGGTGCGGAATTTGATATTCTACGCGACCTGCCGCTAGAGATCCTGGAACGGGACAAGATTCCCTTGCTGGGGGAAGCCATCCGCCGCATGCGCGAGGGAGAGGTGGTTTTCAACCCCGGTTTCGACGGTGAGTTCGGCAAAGTAAAAATTTTCAACGCCCATGATTTTCAACGCCTAAAGGGCCAGCAGAAGCTGTTCGACAGCCCGGAGACGCCAAACAAACCACAAAAAGATGGTCCCACCACCACAACGCCACGACAATCGGCGCAGCGCCCCAAGGTGCCCGACCTCTTCGAAGCCCCCCAAACCTCGGGCTTTGTGCTCAATGAGCGCCAGCAGGAGGTGGTCGATTACGGCGCCGGTCCACTGCTGATCTCCGCCGGACCTGGTACTGGCAAAACCCGCGCCATCACCTGCCGCATGGCCGCCCTGATGGAGCGGGGCAACCTGCCAGCCGACAAGATTCTGGCGCTGACGTTTACCAACAAGGCCGCCCAGGAGATGCGTCACAGGTTGCAAGGAGCGCGTGTTCCCGGAGCTGCCACGCCGCTGGTCACAACCTTTCATGGCCTTTGTCGCAGACTGCTCAAGGAGACCCGCGACAACCAGGACATTGGCATTGTGGACGATGAGGCACGGCGCGCCATCCTCACCGACGCCATGGAGATCGCCGCTGCACAGGGGAGCAAGATCGATTTTTCCGTAAAGACGGTCATCGATATGCTTGTTGCGGCCAAACAACAGCTGCTGCGCCCCACCCACGATTTGAGCGCCGTAGTACCCCGTGCCCGGCGTAAGGCCTTCACCCGTGTTTATGCCTGTTATCAGCAGTTGTTGATCCTTCAGGAGGGGATAGATTTCGAAGGTTTGATCCTCGAAAGCGTTGATCAATTGGAGCGCGACAAGAGCTGGCGAAAAACGATCCGTAAGCGCTACTCTCATGTTTTCGTGGACGAGTTCCAGGACATCAATTACGGTCAGTATCGTCTGCTGCGCGCTCTTGCGCCCCCCAGTGCCAATATCTGCGCCATCGGCGATCCGGACCAGGCGATCTATGGGTTTCGCGGCTCGGACCGGCGCTACTTCCAGACCTTCGCCAAAGACTATCCCGCGTGCGGCCGCATCCACCTGACCCGCAACTATCGCTCCACCAAGACCATCCTCAATGCCGCGTTTCAGGTTATTAACCAGGGTCGGCCCACGCCGCAGCAGAAGGATGAACCCCAACGCACCTACTCCCATATCAGCGGAATTACAGCCGTAGAGGTCATCGAAGCTGCTTCGGAACGCGCCGAAGCGGTGGCCATAGGTCAAACCATCGAACAGATGGTCGGAGGAACGGGTTTTCACAGCCTGGACTTCGACAAGCTTGGCAAGTATGCGCATGGTCCTGACCACAGCTTCGCCGATTTTGCCGTGCTCTGCCGTACCGGTCGTCAAGTAGAGCAGATCGCCCGGCAGCTCACCAGTGCGGCCATTCCTTGTCAGTGGGTCAGTTGCAACATCCTGGACAGGCCCGCCGTAAACAGACTTCTGGCCGCCTTGCGGGTCATCACTGGCCAGGGCAGCTATGCCGATCTGGGGCGGATCAAGCGCTTAATCTCCGCTGGCATCAGCAACAAAAGCATGCGGATTTTCAGACAATGGGCGTATGCCCGCAGCCTTCCCCTGGCCAAGGCCCTGCGTGACGTCAGCCGGCTGCCCATTGCCGGCATGTCCAGGCGGCGCCAACAGCGCCTGGCGGCATTGGCGCTGTTGCTGGAGAAGCTGCGAAGAGAGAGTGCCGGCCTCGATGTGGCTGCCACCCTGGCCCATATTGTCGCCCATACCACCTTGTCGGCGAGTATCGAAAGCGGCGAGTTGAAGCGTCTCAGCGACCTGGCACGCTCCCTGGGCTGCGATAAGGCGGCCTTCGGAGCGACCCTGGCCCTGCGGCGTGACACCGATTTTTTTCAAGAGGGGGTGGAAAAGGTGGCCGTTATGACCCTGCACGCCGCCAAAGGGCTGGAGTTCCCGGTGGTCTTCGTGGCGGGTTGCGAAGAGCGCCTGCTGCCCTACCGCAGGCCGGGCGGAAATGTCGATCTGGAAGAGGAGCGCCGCCTCTTCTATGTGGGCATAACCCGCGCCCGCGCGCAGTTGTTCCTGACCTGGGCTCGACGGCGTGCCCAAAACGGAGTGCCATGCGACAGTCAAATTTCTCGTTTTGTGACCGCCATCGAGAGCCGGCTAAAAACGTATACCAGCTTCAGGAGAAAACCACGCAAACCCAACCAGCGACAATTGACCCTCTTTTAGCAGCAAAGGAGTAAAATAAGATGAACCGCTTTCGTATCCATCCCATCGTTCTGGGCACCAAGGTGTTTGATCAAGGCATGATGACCTACCAGCACGGCTATGGCCAGCCCTACACAATTCCCATCTACAGTTGGTATCTTGAGGGCGGTGATCGCAAGATACTGGTGGATAGCGGTGAGATGTCTCCCATCCAGTCACCGGAACGAGAAGCGGCTATCGGCGGAAAGATCCATACCTTTGAATCCGGTTTGGCCCAATGGGACCTGACACCAGAAGATATCGATATCATCATTCACACCCACCTGCACAACGACCACTGCGAAAACGATTACAAGTGCACAAACGCTATCATCTACGTTCATCAGAACGAGATTAAGAGTATTCACGACCCACACCCTCTCGATTTCCGATATCTGGAAGACTATATTGAAGATGTGGAAGAGAACGGACAGATCCAGACCGTGTCCGGGGACCAGGAGATCGTACCGGGTATCGAGGTCATTCACACTCCGGCGCACACCGACGGCGGGCTGAGCGTGGTGGTCCAAACCGCGGCCGGTAAGGCGGTGATCACCGGATTCTGTGTCATTGAGGAGAACTTCGAGCCCCCCGGCCCGATCAGAGCCATGGAGATGGAGGTGATCCCGCCGGGTACGCCGGTGAACACCTACCAGGCCTACGACATAATGCTCAAGGTTAAGAAGATGGCCGACATTCTGATCCCGCTGCACGAGCCTCGGTTCGCGGGCCTCGATACTATCGCTTAAGGAGAGTTACATATGGCTAACCGACCAGGCCTGATCGTGCTCATGGGGTCCGGGGAGCTGACGGCTACCATGGTCGAGGTCCACAAGGCTCTGGTTCGACGCTACGGCACGGAGGCCAGGGCCGTCTTCATGGACACTCCGGCCGGCTTCCAGCTCAATGCCGATCAACTTGCCCGCAAGGCCAGCGACTATTTTAGCAGCCGGGTTGGGCAGCGGCTACGGGTGGCCTCCTTCAAAATGGCCGGAGACCCGGCAGCCGAAACGGCTTTTGCCACTCTTCGCGGGGCCGATTATATCCTTATCGGACCCGGCAGCCCCACCTACGCCATCGATCAGTTGCGTGACAGCCCCGTGCCCGCGATATTTCACCGACGCATCGAAGCCGGTGCCTGTCTGGTCTCGGCCAGCGCCGCCGCTCTTACCATGGGACGCCTCACCCTCCCGGTCTACGAAATTTACAAGTGCGGCCGGCCCGCGCATTGGGTGGACGGCCTCGATATTCTCGGGCACTTTGGCCTCGACCTGGTGGTGATTCCCCATTGGAACAATGCCGAGGGCGGCAATCACGATACACGCTTCTGTTTTATGGGCGCCCAACGCCTGGCGCGGCTCGAAGCTCTGATACCCGAGCAGACGCCCATCCTGGGGATAGATGAGCACACGGCCCTGATCATCGATTTGGACGCCAGGGCCCTAACAGTTCGGGGTCTTGGAGCGGTTACCCTGCGCCGTGGCGGTCGTGACGCCGTCTTCACATCCCAGGATCAATTTCCATTCGAAATCCTTAGCGGGGAATCCCCGGCGCAATATGCGCCTGCGCCGGTTGCCCACAGCACTCTCCCGGCCGACGTCGCCGAACCTCTTCAGAGATCCCTGCGCGCCCTCTCCGCCAAGATCAAGGACGCCCTAGCGGCCCGGTTCGCAGAGCAGGCCACAGCCGGACTGCTGGAGATGGAGCGCTTGCTTTGGAATGCTCACGACGAGCTGGAAGACAACATGAGCTCGGATGCGGCGCGGGATCTCTTCCGTGAGGCCCTGGCCGCCCTGGGCGCTCACGCGGCCAGGCGTCCCGCCAGCCGCCAGGCCTGTCTCGAGCCGCTGGTGGAGGCCTTGCTGGAACTGCGCGCCACTCTGCGGTCCCAACAAAGGTGGGCTAGTGCCGATGCCCTGCGGGATTGCCTGCGGCGTGCCGATATCGAAGTGGAGGATACCTCCCGGGGCGTCCGGTGGCGGATTCAAGAATAATGCAAGTTCTGAAGCGCTCCTCAACCCATAAAGTGGCCCTCACCGGTTT
>CAZGPF010000014.1:0-11477 GCA_964527275.1 uncultured Desulfosarcinaceae bacterium | reverse complement strand
GACAGGTGAAAAACATCTTGATGGAAATAAGCCGGCGTGTTAATTGATAATTTTTTATTATTTCGTCCTTACTGCTTCCCTGCACGAGTAAGGGGGGTATGAGGTAAAAAGTCATTGAATATTTTTGGCAGGCAGGCGGTGGGTAGATCCCTGCACCACCGACGAGCGATAAAAAAAACCACTGGGTGCGTGGACCAATGGATTGGCACCAGCCTGATCTGGGGGGCGGTTTGCCTGGCGGCGATGTGGGGCTGTACAAAAAAATCGTCGCGGGGCGATGTGCTGATCCGCGTGGGCGACAGCGTGGTGATGGTTACGGAATTTCAAGCCTATGTTGAAGATGCCAGTGAAGAGGTCTTTTCAGGTGAAAAAACGGTTAATCCCAGGGCCCTCAACGATTTGCGCATGCGGACCCTGAACCAGTTGATTGAGGAGATGGTTATCTCCGAACGGGCTCAACAGATCGGCGTGCGGATCTCCGATGCCGAGCTGGAGCAGGCGGTCCAGGCCGTCAAGGCAGACTATCCAGACCATACATTTGAAAAAACCCTGCTCGAGAATGCCGTTTCGTTCTCGGCCTGGAAAAAAAAGCTGGCCACGCGCTTACTGGTGGACAAGGTAATCGCCAAGGAACTGGTGGACAAGGTCGAAATAACCTCTGACGATGTGAGCGCCTACTTTCAGGCCCACTATCCACAAGGACCGCCCCAGGGTGAGGGGGTGGATCAACTCAACAGGAAAATCGTCATCCACTTGCGGCGACAGAAGGCAGAAGAGATGTACCTGGAGTGGATCGAAGCGCTGAAGAGCATCTATCCGGCCCATGTCGACCGTAAGCATTGGAACGCTCTGGTGGGAACGAATAATGAAATTGAATAGACTCGCGCGGCGTCTGTTGGGAAGCCTTCGGGCCGGCGGCTTGCGGAAAGCGGTCTTGATATTTGTATTTTTTTTGGCATTGGCTCAGGGCGTCCAGGCCGAGCTGGTGGATCGCATCGTGGCCGTGGTCAATGACGATATTATTCTGCTGTCCGAACTGGAAACATCCCTGCGGGCCCTCGGCGCCACCCTGGATCAACAGGGCTATAACCAGTCGCGACAATCCACAATATTGTATGAGCAGCGCTCGGCGGTCCTGGGTCGTCTCATAGATGACAAGCTAACCGACCAGCAGGTGGTGCGTCACAACATCCAGGTCGATGCGGCCGATGAAGAGGCCACCATCCAACGCATCCTCGCCGTCAACCGCATGAGCGATGATGACCTCAGGCGGGAGCTTGAGCTTAGCGGCACGACCTACGAAGATTATCGGCGTAAGGTCCGCAAGCGCATCCTGCGCTCCCGCTTGTTGAGCCGGGAGGTGCAATCCAAGATTGTGATTACCGACTCGGACATCGAGGAGTATTATGATGCCCATCAGGAACTCTATGCCGGGTTCGCCAAGTACGATCTTCGTCATATTCTAATGCGGGTCGCCTCCTTCGCCGATCAGATCGAGAAGATGCGCGTCTACCACCAGATTCACGACCTGCACAAGCGTTTGCAAGCTGGCGAGGCCTTCGACCAGTTGGCCCGCTTGTACTCCCAGGCAGACAGCGCTTCTAACGGCGGGCACCTGGGGATCTACCAGGCCCAAGCTTTGACCGACCAGGTACGCACGGCCCTGAAAGGCTTGGCGGAGAAGGAGTTTAGCGCCGTGTTGCAGACCGAACAGGGTTACCAGATTTTTTACATCGACAAGATCCTCGTATCGGGCGGTAAGAGCCTGGAAGAGGCCACGCCGGAGATCCAGGAGGCATTACACGCCGATATGGTGGATCGGAAATTTCAATCCTGGCTGCAAGAGCTGCGCCGGCAATCACATATCCACATCAAGGAATAGACCCCATGGACCAGGATCAAAACAGAGTACTGGTAGACAGCATCAAGCGCCTGCTGCGGCGTAAGGCCATGCCCAACTTGCGCAAGATCGTCAACAAGACCCATGCCGCTGACCTCTCCATTGTATTTCGTTCACTGCCTCTTGCGGATCAGCATCTGCTATTTAACATGGTCATGGATATGACCAAAAAAGGGACCCTGCTCAGTGAATTGGATGAGGACGCCTATCTCGAACTGGCCAAAGAGATTCCCAAGGGTGATCTGGCGGATATTTTCCAGGAGCTGCCCAGCGATGACGTGGCCGGCCTGATAGAGCTGCTGCCTGAAGAGTTGTCCCATGCGGTCCTCAAAAAGATGCACAAAGAGGATGTCGAAGAGGTGGCCGATCTGCTCAGTTTCGCCGATGACACGGCTGGCCGCATCATGACGCCCGATTTTATCGCCTTAAGAGAGGAGGCCACGGCCCGGGAAGCCATCGAATCGCTGCAAAAAGAGTATTCCGATGTCGAGATGCCCTTCTATCTCTACGTGGTCGACGAATACGGCAAACTCGTGGGCGTCAGCTCCCTGCGTCAACTGGTGGTCGTACCCCCGGCCACGCCCCTTAAACAGCTCATGGCCACCGATGTTTTCAGTGTGCAAACCGATACGGACCAGGAGGAGGTGGCCAAGCTGGTGGCCCGTTACGACATCCTGGCCGTCCCGGTTGTGGATGATAATAACCGGCTCGTCGGTATCGTCACCGTTGACGATGTCATCGACATTTTCAGGACCGAAGCCACCGAGGATATCTTGAAGATGGCGGGAGTAGGCGAGGAGTACGTCGAGACCAAGTCGATCTTCAAAAGCACTCGCATCCGGCTTCCCTGGTTGTTTGCATCCTGCCTGGGCGGCATGATCGCCCTGGTGGTGATCCACCGCTTCGAAGGGGTCTTGAGCCAGGTGGCCTACCTGGCGGCCTTTATCCCGGTGATTATGGGCATGGGCGGCAACATCGGCACTCAATCCTCCACCATCGTCGTGCGCGGTCTGGCCACGGGCCGGCTCAATGTGGCCGACATCTGGCCGGTGGTGAGCAAAGAGCTGGCCATCGGATTGATTCTCGGCATGGTCTACGGTCTGCTCGTCGCTGCGGTGGCCCAGGTCTCCTACAACACGCTGATGCTGGCGATTTCCGTTGGCCTGGCGCTGATGAGTTCCATGGCCATTGCCGCGCTGGTGGGCTCCTTTGTACCCATGATCATGGCGCGCATCAATGTCGATCCGGCGGTTGCCACCGGCCCGTTTGTCACTACGGCTATCGATATCATCAGCGTCTTTTTCTACTTCACCATCGCAACCACCTTGCTGGAACTATAGCCGCAATGCCGGGGTAAAAAGATGGTAAGCGTTCACAGGGCACCGAATCTGCCGCGTTGCCGGGCCTTTGAGGTACCAAAGTACATCTGCAGGCCCGGACGCCTTGCATATCCGGCACCCTGCAAACGCTTACAGTGCAGGGCACCGAATCTGCTGCGTTGCCAGGCCTTTGAGGTACCAAAGTACATCTGCAAGGCCCGGACGCCTTGCATCTCCGGCAACCTGCAAACGCTTACAGTGCTGTAACTTATCACCTCTTATGCACTTCAACCCCCTGAACGGGTACAAAAGATGGCTCGTGAAACGACGACCGGAATTGTGCTGCGGCGGCGCGAATATGGCGACTTCGACCTCATCGTAACACTGCTGACCATGGATCGGGGAAAGTGCACCCTGATTGCTAAAGCTGCCAAGAAAAGCAAGAAACGCTTTCCTGGTATCCTGGAACCATTCAATCGACTCCGTATCGCCTATCGCCAGGGACGCCGTAAAGGCATGGCGTTCCTGGAGGAGGCTAGCCTCGACCACTCCCTGGGAGGCGTGCGGTCCGACTTCATCAAAACCGCTTACGCCAGTTATTGGGCCGAATGCATTTTGCTCTGGATGGAGGAGGAGCGGGTCCGGCCCGATATTTTCGAACTGCTGGCCTTCGTCCTGGGGGCCCTGGCCGATGGACGGATGCCTGCGGAGATCTTGAGCATCCATTTTCAGATGCGCTTTGTCGGATACGAGGGCTTGCAGCCGGTACTGGACAGTTGCGCCGATTGTCAATCCGATATCGCCACTCTGGTGCAGAGCCGATTTTGTGTCGATTTGGGCAGAGGGGGCGTTGTATGTCAACAGTGTCCTTCGGAGTCGCGGGGACGGTTGCATTTGTCCAAGGGCACCTTGAAACAGCTAGCCTGGATTGCCAAGGGTGATCTGAACAACGCCCGGCGCATTCGGTTCTCGGCCCAGGCCACGGCGGAAGCCACCACTTTTCTGGAGGCCTTTGTCCCCTACCATCTGGGAAGGCAACTGAAGAGTCTCAAATACCTGCAGCAGATTCGCGGGTAAGGCGAGCTACACTATTTGTACCCCTTCAGGGGATTGAAGTGCATAAGAGGTGATAAGCTCCAGCACTGTAAGAGATTACAGGGTGCCCGATATGCGAGGCGTCCGGGCAAAGCAGATGTACTTGGGTACCTCAAATGCCCGGCAACTAAGCAGATTTGGCACCCTGTGAACGCTTATCAATATTTCAGGAGCAGACCATGCCAGCCATCAGGGATATCTTGGCCCAGGAGACGGTTGAAGCCTCGGCGCCCTGCCGGATCGATATGGGCGGTACGCTAGATTTGAGCACCTTTTACCGGCCCCTTCGCCATCTGGAGCCGTGTACCTTCAATCTGGCCCTGGATATGCGCACACGTGTCCGTCTGGCGCCCGGCCCGGCGGGCAAGCTCAAGATCAGCTCCCGTGGCTTCGAGGGGGTCGAGGTCGATGCGCGGCACGCGCCTTTTGACCACCCCTTAGGATTGATGATGGCCGTAGCGCTTTTTTTCAAGGCCGATGGCGTGCATATCGATATCCAGTCGGCTTCACCGCCGCGCAGCGCGCTGGGCGGGTCATCCGTGGCTGCGGTCGCTCTTGTTTGGGCCTTTTACAAGGCCCGGGCCAAGATCGGCGAACCATTGCCGCAACGGGGGGAGGTGGCTCGGCTGGCCCAGTCCATCGAGCAGACCGTGGCCGGTGTTCCCTGTGGGCTGCAGGATCAGTTGGCCGCAGTTTATGGCGGCGGTAATGCCTGGTACTGGCGGGCCGATCACTCTTATAGGCCATATAAAAGAGTCGCGGTCGTCGCCCCACAAGAGGTTGCTCGCATGGCCGCTCGTATAATGGTGGCCTATTGCGGCGCGCCGCATATGTCCAGGGATGTCAACTCCACCTGGGTGCGGCAATTCGAGGCCGGTGAAAAGCATGATGCCTGGCATAAGATTGTCGTAAGCGCTCGGAAATTTGTCACTGCCCTGGCCCAGGGCGATATCTCCGTGGCCCAGGAGATGATGAACCAGGAGACCGAACTGCGATGTGACCTGACGCCTGAGGTGCTGGATGAGACCGGAGCGGCTCTGGTGCGGGCTGCCAGGAAGTTCCACTGCGGCGCCCGGTTTACCGGCGCCGGCGGCGGCGGTTGTATCTGGGCCCTGGGCCAGCCGGAGCAGCTCGCTTCTCTGCGACCGGCGTGGGAGAAGATTCTGGCCCGGCAGGCCACGGCCCAAATCCTGCCGGTCGGTATCGATACGGTTGGTCTCTTGTGATTGTCTTAGATCCGCGCACATGATATGCACGCCCAAAGTGTCGTCGTAGTCATGGGGGCGGGGAACATAGGCTTTAAGATGTTTGGTTTTATCGAAATCGAAATCGGGATCGGAGTGGGGATCGATCCCGATTTCGATTTGGGTTAGACAACAGGGTTTGACGCTTAGACAATATATCTTTTCCCCGCTGATAAGTGATAAAGGCCAAAAGACAGATAGAGGCGCACCAACTGATATCGTGAGGTAGATCAATGCTTTTTCAAGATGTTATTATGGCATTGCACAAGTTTTGGGCGCGTAAAGGCTGTATTCTCGTTCAGCCTTACGACCTGGAGGTTGGCGCCGGCACCTTTCATCCCGCCACCCTTATGCGGGCACTGGGTCCCGAACCCTGGAATGTCGCCTATGTCCAGCCCTCCCGCCGCCCGACAGACGGCCGCTATGGTGAAAATCCCAATCGGCTGCAGCACTATTACCAGTACCAGGTGATCTTGAAGCCCTCGCCCCAGGACGTTCAGCGGCTATACCTTGCCAGTTTGAAAGTCCTCGGTATCGATCCTTTGGCCCACGACATCCGGTTTGTCGAGGACGATTGGGAATCACCCACGCTGGGTGCCTCCGGCCTGGGATGGGAGGTTTGGCTGGACGGCATGGAGATTACGCAGTTTACCTATTTTCAGCAGGCCGGCAGTATCGAACTTTCGCCCATTCCAGTTGAGTTGACCTATGGGCTGGAACGAATCAGCATGTATCTGCAAGGGGTGGATAATGTCTACGACCTGCAATGGAATCAATCCCTGACTTACGGAGATGTGCATCATCAGCAGGAGGTGGAGCAGTCTACCTATAATTTTGAAATCGCCGATGTGCCGCTGCTGCTCGACCTGTTTAAACAGTATGAGCAGGAAGCAAAGCGGTGCCTCGATTGCGGGCTGGTGCTGCCGGCCTATGAATATTGCCTGAAGTGCTCGCATACCTTCAATCTGCTTGATGCCCGGGGCGCCATCAGCGTGACCGAGCGCACAGGCTATATCGGCCGCATTCGCAACCTGGCCCGCGCATCGGCGCAAGCTTACGTCAAACAGCGGGAAGCCATGGGTTTTCCCCTGCTGAAACCCAAAAAAAAATGACTCTGAACAGGGTATTTTGCGCGAGTTCATTATAATTCGAGGTGCAAATGCATACACTACTGCTTGAGATCGGGACCGAGGAGATCCCCGCAGGATATATTCAGCCGGCCCTGGATTCACTGGCCGCCACGTTAAGCGCCCAGATGGCATCGGCGCGCATCGACCATGGCGTCGTCGAGACCAGCGGCACCCCCCGGCGACTGGTGGTCAGCATCGATGCCGTGGCCCCGCGACAGCGCGCCATGACCGCCCTGGTGAACGGTCCCCCTGAACGCATCGCTTTCGACGATCAGGGAGAACCGACGCTCGCGGCCCGCAAATTCGCCGAGAAGGTGGGCGTCGCCGTTAGCCGGCTTGCGGTCGTAGAGACGGCAAAGGGACGCTACCTTGGCGCGACGGTGACCGATAGAGGTTCGACGAGTAAAGCGGTACTGCAAAAGATCCTGCCCGCCGCCATATTGTCCACAGCCTTTCCCAAAACCATGCGTTGGTCTACCCTGAGCATCAGTTTTGCCCGGCCCATTCAATCGGTGACGGCCCTGCTGGGCAAGACGGTCATCCCCTTTACCCTGGGTGCGAAGATCAAGAGCGGCCGCTATGCGTGGGGGCACATGTTCATGCATCCCAGACGCGTCAAGATCGAGCGGGCAGAAGATTACGCTGACACCATGCTTGGCGCACAGGTGATAGTCGACATGGCGCGGCGCAAGGCTAAGGTGCAAGAGCAGATCGATGCCGCAGCCAAGGCCATGGGCGGTACGATTGTGCCCGACGCAGCCTTGCTCGATACCGTCTGCAACCTTGTGGAGATGCCCTTTGCCACCGGCGGAAGGTTCGATGATCTCTTTCTCAAGCTGCCTCGGGAGATCCTGATCACCTCCATGCGCGAACATCAGAAGTACTTCGCCGTGGTGGACGACAATGATCGTTTGAGGCCCTGTTTCGTGGCTGTAAACAATACGCGCGTCAAAGACCCGCGGCTGGTGGCCAAGGGACATGAGCGGGTGTTGCGAGCCCGGCTTGCGGATGCCGAGTTCTTCTTCCGTGGTGACCTGAAGGTACCCCTGGATGATTGGCGGCGGCGGCTAAAGCGCGTGCTCTTCCAGGCCAGGCTGGGCAGCATGCATGCCAAGGTCGAACGGGTGCGGCAGTTGGGCGCGCATCTGACGGGGGCTGAAGAGAGGCATATGCAGCAATCCGTGGCGCGGGCGGCCCAATTGTGCAAGATCGATTTGGTGAGTCAGGTGGTGGGAGAATTCGCCAAGCTGCAGGGTATCATGGGCCGTGTCTATGCATCCGAGGCCGGCGAGTCCGAAGAGGTGGCCATGGCCATCGAAGAACACTACCGGCCGGTATACTCCGGCGGGCCGCTGCCCCGAAGCCGGACCGGGGCCTGGCTGGCCGTGGCAGATAAGCTGGACACCATATGCGGATGCTTTTGTGTCGGGCTGAAGCCCACCGGTGCTTCCGACCCTTACGCACTGCGGCGGCAAGGCATCGGCATCGTCCAGATCGTGCGAGCCCATGACATGCATCTCTCCCTCAAGGAGGCTATTCAGGCGGGCTTGAAACCCTTTGACGACAGCGACCGGGACGCTGTCGGGGAGGCCATCTATGCCTTCATTCGGAACCGCGTGGCCCGTATCCTGATCGATGAGGGCCACGACAAGGATGTGGTTGCCGCCGTCACCGCCGCATCCATCGACAAGATCCCCGATGTCTGGCCGCGGAGCGTCGCATTGCAGCGACTCAAGGGCGAAGCCGATTTTGAACCCCTGGCGGTGGCCTTCAAACGGGTGGTCAACATTCTGCGCAAGAGGGACCTCCATGTTGCCGCCCAACCGGACAGCACTCTTTTCGAAACGGCGGCTGAAGAAACCCTCTTCGAAGCCTATGGCCGGGTCAAGGCCCGGGCCGAGAGGAGTCTCGCCGCCGGCGATCCGGGCCAGGCGCTGCGGGTTATCGCTTCCTTACGTGAACCGGTTGACCGTTTTTTTGATGAGGTGCTGGTGATGACCGACGATGAGACGCTGCGCGCCAACCGGCTGGCGCTGCTCAATCAGCTGGCTGGTCTGTTCGAGAGCGTGGCCGATTTTTCAAAAATCACCACCTGATCGTCGTTAACCGATTTTGGCCAACAAGTGGTTTTTCAAATGGTAACTACTCAGCGTAATGGCAAAAAGCACAAAAAAGCACGAACTGCAACAATTCTATCTCGAACTGTAACTGCTCAGAGTGCTTTAGGTTCGGTCATTCAGGTCTTTTCATAATAGCATCGCTATATGGAAAGGCCTGAAGGGCCGAAGATGAAGTACTCTGAGTAGTTACTTCAAATGTACATAAAATAGACGAGGTCAACATGCCGTATGATAGAAATTTAGATGAGATGCTCAAACAGTGGCGCTGTAAGGAAACCGGGTTGAACGTATCGATCCAGCGTTACAACAACGGTGAGGCCAAGGTGCAGATCGGCCCGCGCTTCCTGCTCAAGCAGGATGGCACCGCAAGGGCGCCCGTCAAGGCCGGGCGGCTGACCATCGAAGATCTGAGCTGGCTCTACGATATTATCGATGAAGTCAGGGATGAGATGAGCTTACTTTCCGGTCCTCAATGAACGCCAGCGACCATCTAGTCCTACAACTGGAAAAGTACAACAAGGCCTATCGCCGCGGTCGTCCCCTGATCACTGATGCTCAATATGATCAACTGGTGGAGGAGTTGCGCCGGATTGATCCGCGCCATCCTTTTTTAAAGAAGGTTGAGCCCGAAGAGTTTCTCACCCGCCGGGAAGTTCGCCATCCGTTACCCATGCTCTCGCTTGAAAAGGCCTACCTGGAAAATGCGCGGGATCTAAAACGGCTGCGGCGCTTTGTGGGCAATGTGCAAAAAGAGGCTGCGGCCATGGGACTCGCCGAGCCGCGTTTTGAGATGACAGCCAAACTCGATGGCCTGGCCGGCAGGGACGATGGCACCGTGTTTGCCAGCCGAGGCAACGGCCTGGTGGGTTATGAGATCAGCAGCGCGTTTGAAAAAGGTGTGGTGCCCATCGGTGGACGAGGAGAGGGCCTGGGGGAGATCGTGGTGCAGCAGTCCTATTTTGAAGCCCACCTGGCCGGCAAATTCGAGCACCCGCGTAACATGGTTGTGGGGATCGTCGCATCGGACAGTCTGAATGCGGATGCCGTCAAAGCCCTGCAAGCCCAAAAAGTCCATTTCGTGCCGTACAGTCAATTGCCATCCAGGCGGGTAGACGGGGAAGAGCTGCTGCAAAATCTTGAAAAACTCAGCCATGAGGTGACGGCGGCTTGTGATTATCCCCTGGACGGCGTTGTAGTCTCGGTTGTGGGCGATGAACTCAAGCAGCGTCTGGGGGCCACGACACATCACTATCGCTGGCAGATTGCGGTCAAACGCAAGGGCCAAACCGCGCGCACCACGGTGAAGCTGATTCAATGGCAGGTGGGCCGAACCGGCAATATAACCCCGGTGATGAAGGTCAAACCCGTTAGCTTATCCGGCGCGACTATTCGGCGGGTGACCGCCCACAATGCCGGCATGGTAGTCAGGCACCAAATCGGGTGCGGTGCCCGCATTGAAGTCATTCGCAGCGGGGAGGTGATCCCCAAGCTGGAGAAGGTGATCGCCCCATCCGCGCAAGTGCTGCTGCCCAAGCGCTGTCCATCCTGTGCCGGCCCCTTGCATTGGAGGGGTGATTTCCTGCGTTGCGGCGCCGCCGGATGTCCGGCCCAGATCGAGCAGCGCATCTGCCACTGGTTCCGCATCCTGGGCAGTGCCGACTGGTTCGGAATCAAATCGATTCAAAAGCTGGTGGCCCAAGGATTCGATAGCCTGGAAAAGATCTATGCCATGGGGCGCGACGATTTTGTAGCCACCGGCTTCGGGCCGGTGCAATCCCGTAACCTGGCTCAGGCCCTCACCACGAGCCGCACCAAGCCGGTGGAAGATTGGCGCTTCCTTGCGGCCTTCGGGATTACCGACCTGGGCATCGGCGACAGCCGCAAGCTGCTGCGACACATGACCGTGGAACAGATACCCGAGATCGAAGCAGCAGATTTGCTGGCCATCAAAGGATTTGGCCAGGAGAAAAGCAGATCGATTCCCCGGTCCGTGGCGGCCATCAAGGAGCAGTTCAGGCATATGCTGGCCCTGAATTTTAACCTGCTTGCCACGGCTGAAATCATCGCAGACAAGCAGTCCGTGGAGAGTCCGATTGCCGGCAAGAGATTGGTTTTCAGCGGTAAAATGGAGGGCGGCGGTCGTGCGCAGATGCAGGCCACGGCCCGGCAATTGGGCGCGCAGGTGCAATCGGCGGTCAGCCGGGCCACAGATATGCTGGTGTGCGGTGCCAAGGCAGGGGGCCTAAAACTTGATAAGGCTAAAATGATGGGTGTGCGCATCGTATCCGAGGCGGAGTATAATATTCTAATTAAAGGCAGGTTTAATGTGCAGTCAAAAGTCAGGGCGCATGTGATTATCTCCGGACGCGTGCAGGGCGTGTTCTTCCGCGTGGAGACCCAGCGGGCCGTCAAGCGGATCGGCGCGGTGCGCGGCTGGGTCCGTAACCGGCCCGAAGGCACGGTGGAGGCGCTTTTCGAAGGGACATCCGCAGCGGTGGACAAAGTCCTTGCCTGGTGCCGCAACGGTTCCCCCAACTCGCGGGTGGATGATGTGAAGGTGGAGTGGGAAGAGTTCACCGGTGAGCATGACACATTTTCCATTACCTGATAAGTTGTTTTCATGGGACCGGTATGGCAAAAACCCGACGACTAACCATGCAACAAGCCCT
>CAZGPF010000013.1:0-11787 GCA_964527275.1 uncultured Desulfosarcinaceae bacterium | reverse complement strand
ATAAAAATATGAATTCTTTTACTGTTAACCAGACAAAATCGTTTCTTAAAGATCTGGAAATTATCGTCAATATCGACTCCAGCAGTGATCACCTCGAAGGTGTTGAAGCCGTAGCACGTTTTTTTCAATCTCGGTTTTCCGCACTTGGACTGAGTGCAGAAATCGTAAAGCTCGGGGAGAGGCAGGTTCCGTGCCTGTTGGCTACTGGGCCTGGATCAGCGGAACCTTATGATGTCATGTTCCTGGGTCACATGGACACGGTTTTTCCTAAAGGAGAGGCGCTGAAGAGACCTTTTTTTAAAGATAAACACCGGGCCTACGGTCCCGGGGTCTGCGACATGAAAGGAGGTTTGCTGGTCGTGCTTCATACCCTTGAACTGCTGGCGGGACAGGGAAAACTTAACGGTTTTTCTTTCTGCGTCCTTTTCAATGGTGATGAGGAGGTCGGATCGGGCGCGTCATTACCCTTTATCGCGGAAACAGCTAAAAAGACCAGGCAGGTTTTCGTGTTCGAGCCCTGCCGTCCTGACTACCAGTTTGTCCTCCGCCGCAAAGGAGTGGGATGGTTTTTTATTGAGGCTGAAGGCCGAGCCTCCCACGCCGGAGCTGATCCGGAAAAGGGGAGCAATGCGGTTCATGAAATCGCCTATCAGATAATCAAGATCCATGAGCTGAACGATTTGCAAAACGGGACTTCTGCCCATGTAACTGTGATTAATGGTGGTGATAAAACCAATATCATCCCGGACAAAGCAAAAGCAGCAGTGGATATACGTATTTCAAAAGTTTCTGAAAAAAAGCGGGTTGAAGATTTTTTCAAAAGACTAAATGACAATATTCACATTGACGGGGTTTCCCTCAAGGTCAAAGGGTCTATTGAACGGTCGCCTATGGAACCGGACGATCGCACCCTTGCTGTCTGGGAGATCATCCGGGCCAAGGCAGAAAAGATCGGAGTTAAAGCAGAGCATATAGCCACGGGAGGCTGTTCAGATGGCAACATCACATGGTCTTCCGGCATACCAACAATTGATGGCATGGGTACTGTGGGTGCCAACTCCCATAGTTTAGACGAATATGTCGAGATAGATAGTATTAACAAAATTCTTCATATTGTGTCTCAGACGTGCATAGCAATAATGACCAACAAACAAACTTAGTATCACACTATTGATATTACACTGGAAAACCAACTGAAGCTTAAAAATTAGATTTCAAATCGAAGTCGGCCTTATACCGTTCTTTATTGATCACGATGGTATCCGGTGGCAGGTCGGGCTCAACCTCGAAATCGATCCCGGGCATATCGAAGCGGCGCAAGAGATATTGTCGATTGCTGTCTTTATGCCCTTTCACACGCGACCACAACCTTGCCGGCAATTGAATCACGGCTTTGCGGCCTGCCGGATCGCGACGCTCGAAGGCGTACTGGAGCAGATCGCGCCACAATGCGGCATGGACCAGTTCGCCAAAGGCGGGGTGGAAAGGGCCGGCAACCAGCGCAGCGCCGCTATGCAACTCCTCGGTGGCTTGCAACCCCATGCGGGCCACTGGGATGGCATGCTGATGGAAAATGCGATACAGGGCCTTGGCCCGTGCGACGGCCTCGTCCAGGGTCAGGGGGGTAAAACGCCCTTCTCGGTACCAGCTTTCAAGGGGGCTACCTTTGAGAATCAAGGTCGGATAGATGCGCACGAAATTGGGTGCTAAGGCGGCAATCCGTTTAGCCGTGGACAACGCCACTTCCGCAGTCTCTCCAGGCAGACCGAGCATCATCTGCAACCCCAGTCGATAGGGGTGTTGCTGGATCTGATCGACGGCCTCAACGACCTGTCGTACGCTATGTCCGCGGCGGCAGAGCCGCAGCAGTTTGGCGTCCATGCTCTGAACGCCCAGCTCAATGGTAGTGACCGGGAATTCACCAAGCAGCGCCAACTTCTCTTCGTCAATGCTATCGGGCCGGGTCGAGAAGCGTATGCCCTGCGCATCTCCCCTAAGGATATAGCGTTCGGCCCAGGTCAGAAGGATCTGTATCGTTGCGGGTGCCAGACCCAGAAAATTTCCGCCGTAAAATGCAATCTCCGTATGGCGTCCGGGGTCTCGTCGATAGCTCAAAAAACGTTCGATGAGGCCGTGGAACTGGCCCTCGGTGGGCTGCATCGCGGACCGGCCGGTAAGGCGGGTCTGATCGCAGAAGACGCACCGGTGGGGGCAACCGGCATGGGGTATGAAAACGGGGATCACAAAAGGTCTGGTTTTAGATTGCATGGAGCGGAGAGAATCATTCCTCCTGGGATGCGAAAAGCTCAAGACCCGCCCGCGCTGCTTCCTGCTCGGCGGTCTTCTTGCTCTTGCCCTTGCCCTGGGTTTCTATAGGGCCTGCGGTCATGGAGACATGAAAGGTCTTGTCGTGGTCCGGCCCACTCTCCCTTACCACGCGGTATTGGGGAAGCTCCTGCATCGAACTTTGCACCTCCTCCTGCAAGCGGCTCTTGAAATCGTGTCCCAATCCGAGGGAGGGCGCGCTTTTAATCAGGGCTTTGAAATGATACTCGACAAAACCAAAGGCGGCCTCAAAACCGCCGTCGATATATATAGCGGCGATCACGGCCTCCATGACATTGGCCAGCAGTGAATTTTTTTCGTGGCCCTTACTCAGGGCCTCGCCCTTTCCCAACAGTAAATGGGGACCCAGATCCAGGTCGCGGGCGATCTCTGCCAGCATGGTCTCGTTGACCAGGTTGGCCCGAATTCTGGAAAGCTCGCCCTCCCGCATCCGGGGATAGTGGTGCATGAGCAGATGCCCCACGGCCAAGCTTAGAAAGGCGTCTCCCAAAAACTCCATCCGCTCGTTGTCGCGCAAGGTCTCTGCGGGCTGTTCATTGACGTAGGAACTGTGGCGCAAGGACTCTTCAAGCAAGCTTGTTTTTTTGAACCCATAGCGCAAGGTCTCTTGTAACAGCTTCAGATTGCGGGTCTTTTGCATCTTTTCCATCTCTATTCAAATAGGCTCGGTTTTGGGCAGGCTGGCCAACAGGCGCGCATACAGGTCATAGGGCACACACAAATTCCCACTGCCGCAGCCCATCTCAATTTCCGGGGTTACCTCCCCGTGAAAATCGGTGCCGCCGGTCACTAACAGATTGAAGGCCTTGGCCAGCTTAAGGTATCTTGCCGTAGCTTTCGGTGTATGCTGAGGGTAATAAACTTCCAGTCCCTGCAACCCCGCATCGCGTAACTGCCCGAGCAGCTCCTTGAGGGCAGCGTCGTCGCGGCATTTTACCAGGTAGGGGTGGGCCAGTACCGCAATCCCACCGGCTTCCTGGATCAATTCAAAGGCCCGATGGTATGGGATACGCTCCTTGCCTACATAGGCTGGCCGATCCACCCCGAGATAACGACCGAAGGCATCATTGATATCGGCGACCAGTCCGGCTCTGACCATGGCATTGGCTATGTGGGGACGACCGGCCGACGCCTCGCCCACCTCCGCGCCTACCTGCTCCATGGTTAGGTCAAGGCCCAGAGCATTCAATCGCCGGACAATATGCTGGCTCCTAGCGGCGCGTATCTTTCTGAATTTGGCCAGCCTCGCCCGGAGGGTGGTATCGGTGGGATCGATACCGTAGCCCAGGATATGCAAACCGCCCTTCATCCGACCGTCGGCCGGACCGGCGACACTTAATTCGATCCCGCTAATGAATTCAAGATGGGGTGGTATGTGACTCTCGAGGGCCTGGCGCGTTCCCTCCAAGGTGTCGTGGTCGGTGATGGAGATGGCTTGCAACCCGATCCGGGAGGCCAGCCCGATAATTTCCGCTGGAGTCAGGCTGCCATCGGAGGCGGTGGAGTGAATGTGAAGGTCAATGCAGCCGCGGGACTTATAATCCAAGGGCCTTCTCGAAAGCTTCTGCCTTGGTTTTGCAGTCGATACATTGAGTTGTGACGGGTCGAGCCTTGAGGCGTGGCATAGAGATATCCTCTCCGCACGATTCACAGATGCCGAAGGTGTCTTTTTCAATGCGATCCAAAGCTTTTTTGATCTTTTTAATTAACTTGTGTTCGCGGTCGCGTATGCGCAGCATGAAATTGCGATCAGACTCCAAGGAGGCACGATCCGTGGGGTCAGGAAAATTCTCTTTCTGTTCGATCATGCCCGATACAGTATCCTCCGCCTGGTTGAGCAACTCTTGGAGGCGATTGTGCAAATGCTCTTTAAAGTTTTTAAGCTCTCTCTTTTTCATAACGCCACCCTCTCTGAGCATGGGGTTTGAAAAACATTTAAAATCAAAACAAATACCACACGACTATTTCTGCTGTAAAGTATAATGTTGCTCCTGGGTGCAATGCAAGGATCGTCAACTTTGGGCTTCAAGAAATTTATGCAATGTTTTCAGGTCATAGACATTAAAAATCCGCGCACCGGACTCCTTGGGCAGTATCTTTTTCAACAAGCCGCTCAACACCCTTCCGGGTCCGATTTCAACAAAGAGCTCCACCTGCCGGGCAAGCATGTGGTTTATGCTCTCACACCAACGCACCGGACTGCATAACTGCCGCGCCAACAGGGAGCGGATAGTTGCCGGATCGGTCTCCGGGGCGGCGGTCACATTGTGGACCACCTCGAGGCGCGGCGCCCGCAAGTCGAATCGCTCCAGAAAGGATTTAAATTCGGCTTCGGCACCCTGAATCAACGGACTATGCCAGGCGCCGCTTACCCTCAAGGGTATTGCCCGGGCTCCCTGGGCCGCAGCCAATTGGCCTGCCGCAGCCACCCCCTCCTGCGTCCCGGTGATTACGATCTGCTCGGCGCTGTTGTGGTTGGCCACGGCCACGACACCCGACGCGCTGGCCTCTGCGACAATCCCTGTCACCTGGTCGATGCTCAATCCGAGAACCGCGCTCATGGCGCCCTTGTGTACCATCGACTCACGATGCATCAGCGCACCCCGCTTGTAGACCAGGCTGATACATTCGTCAGGCGTAATCACGTTGGCGGCGCTCAAGGCGCTGAACTCGCCCAGGCTATGTCCGGCGCTGATCGTCGGCTGGATACCCGCGTTTTGGACTACGGCTAGCAAGGCAAGATTCACCGTCGTCACTGCCGGTTGCAGATTGACCGTCTGGGTCAGCGCTTCCATGGGGCCTTCAAAACACAATTTCGATATGGGCATGCCTGTGATATCATCGGCTCTCGCGAAAATCTCTGCAGCGACTTCGTGTTCTTGAACCAGGTCTTGGCCCATACCGACCTTCTGCGAGCCCTGTCCGGGAAACAAAAATGCTGTTTTTTTCAATCTTCTTCTCCTTTGCTGCTTGAATCGCGGGCTACCCATCCAGTCCGAACAGTTTGCGGACCACATCCAGGGATGTTGAGCGGTCGCCCCGGCAGCCGTTGCTCTTAAGATAGTGGGTGGGATCATGCAAGATCTTGTTGGTGATCGATTTGACCAGGCGTTCGATGGCCCGCTGATCTTGCGTCGAGAGGTGGCCCATCTGGCGCAAGGCCTTTTCCACCTCCAGCCCGGTCAGGCGGTCTATTTTTGACCGCAGGGCCTTGATGGTAGGTACCGCATCCAGGCTCCCAAACCATTGCCGAAAATGGATTACGGCCTCATCAATGATCCTTTGGGCCTTGATTGCTTCACGATTGCGATCCTCGATATTTTCATCGATCACGCCTTTTAAGTCATCAATGTCGTAAAGGTAGACGTTGTCGAGCGCGTTGATTCGCGGATCGATGTTCCGGGGTACGGCGATATCGATGAAAAATATCGGACGATTGCGCCGGCTGCGCATTACCGCTTTGATTTCTGATTTTCGCAGCACATACTCCTGGGCACCTGTATTGCTGATGACGATATCCACGAGGCTCAGGTAGTCGGTCATCTCTTTGAATCCAATGGCAGTTCCATTGTATTTGTCGGCCAGTTTGACGGCGCGCTCGAAGGTCCGGTTAGCCACATGGATAGCATCGCATCGATGACGAATCAGATGCTCCACTGCTAATTCGGCCATCTCCCCGGCGCCCAGGAGCAGCACCTTTTTGCCCTCGAGTTTGCCGAAAATCTTGCGGCCCAGTTCAATGGCCGCATAACTGATGGATACGGCGTTGTCACCGATGCCCGTATGGCTACGGATGCGTTTAGCTACGAAAAAGGCCCTATGCATCAAGCGGTTCAGCACGACACCGGATGCCTTTTCTTCGGTGGCCACGCGGTAGGCGCTTTTGATCTGACCTAGAATCTGGGGCTCGCCCACCACCATGGAGTCGAGGCTGGCGGCCACGCGAAAGAGGTGGCGCACGGCCTCGTCGCCCCTATGTAGATAGAGCGCTTTTTCAAAATCGGCCAGGGAGACCTGCTTAAAATTCGCCAGGAACCGTTTTCCCTGGGAGATTGCGGCCTCGCTCTCTTGGGCCGCCATCAGCAGCTCCACGCGGTTGCAGGTGGAGAGGAGCAGGGCCTCGTCGATGATCCCCTCCCCGCGCAGTTGGGCGAGGGCCGCGCGGGTATCCTCCTCGGTGAATGCCAGGCACTCGCGAACATCCACCGAAGCAGACTTGTGATTCAGTCCTATGAGAATGATTTGGTCCATATGCTTCTAGGTTGTTAAGGCTGCTCTACCAGCGAGTAAATTGGCCGTGGTGACCTTGCAACAAAAAATTGACGCCCAAGAAAGTAAACAGCAAGACCCCAAAACCGACGATAGCCATGATGGCGGCGCGGCGTCCGCGCCAGCCCATGGTCAGGCGCTCATGCAGCAGGGCCGCATAAAAAATCCAGGCAATGGCGGACCACACCTCTTTAGGGTCCCAGCTCCAAAACTGGCCCCAAACATTTTTAGCGTAGACCATTCCGGTCACCAGGCCGATGGTGAGCATGGTAAACCCGACCACCACACAGGCGTAGCCCGTGCCGTCCAACAGGTCCAGAGATGGCAGGCGTTTGAAAAAAAATCCGTGCGACTTGCGCTTGATACCGCGCTCCTGAAGCAGGTAGAGCACCCCTGCGCCGCAGGCCAGGGCGAAGGCGGCATTGCCGATGAAGATGGTGATGATATGGACCACCAGCCAGAAACCTTTTAGCAGGTTGTGGGGCTGGAGTAGGTCGCGCGGAAAGAGGCTGGCAACCAGCATGACAAAAGTCGCCAGCGGCGCCACATAGACCCCCAACACCTTGACCCGCAGCTTGATGTGCAATACCGCGAAGGCTCCTACCAAAGTCCAGGCCACCAGCGAGAGGGTTTCGTGCAGGTTGTTCACCGGCATATGGCCGCTGGCGAAGACGGCCCAGACGATCACCGAGCTATGGAGCAGGAGTCCGACCAGCAGCATGCCGAACGCCATCTGGTGCGTCAGATTGCGCTGGAAAAAAAGGTAGGCGAAATAGCCGGCCGAACCGAGCATGTAACAAATAATTGCCATGACAAAGAGAATTTGCATCGGGTATTCCCTGGGCTCTTTTTAATTGCGGTTTTCCCGTAACAGGGCGCGATATGCATAGCCAGGTCCCAACACCCTGTGCAGAAGCGTGTTGATCGACTGCTCATCGCCCTGGCCCACCATCTCCAGGAGTCCTTCCTGGATCAACTGTTCGAACAGCGGCTTGTGTGCCTCGGGCGCGTGGGCCGTAGCAAGCAGCCGGCGACGGATGGCCCCCATCAGCGCCAGGAAGGGGCCGTAGTGCGGCCCAAATTGAGATTCGATTTGGCGCCGCAGGTGCTTGGCAAAGGCCGGGCTCTTGCCAGCTGTCGATATGGCGATGCTCAGATCGCCCCGGTTGACGATTGATGGCAGCACAAAATTACACAGATGGGGCTGATCAACGATATTGCAGAGCCGTTGGGCTTTTTCGGCATCGTTATGAATCTGGCCGTTGGTAGTCTGGTCATCCGTAGCGCCGATGACTAGAAAGGCGTTTTTCAGATCGGAACGGCGGTAGTCGCGTTGCTTGACGACGATGCGGCCATCCTCAGCCAAAGCGGCCAGCTTGGAGGTGATCACGGGACTGATCACCGTGACATGGGCACCACATGCCAGAAGGGTCTTGGTCTTGCGCGTGCCCACCCGACCGCCGCCCACCACCAGGCAGGGGCGCTCTTTTATGTCCAGATATGCGGGGTAATATCTCATTAACATTGGGCCTAACATCACAAGCAGCGCCTTATACGCTCTGGCTGCATCTTTGACAAGGTTCACATTGTCTCATGCGGGATTTAAGGTTGCTCACGCCCGGCCGGTCGGCCCAGGAGGCATGGCACGGGCCGGCGATGGCTTCAGGCGCGCTCCCTGCGCTTACCCGCAATGGGGCTATTGCGCTTTTTGCGGTTCCTGATTGATACGTTCACGAACCCAGGCAGCCATTTTTTTTATATCGCGGTGGTCCACCATAGCGGATAGCTCCGCCAGGTGTAGTTCCGCTCGGGCCGCGCTCTTGTGGCCGCCGGCATAACCCAGGCCGGCAAAGCTCTGCCTGGCTACCGTACCGGCATTTTTCCGTGAGCCGTCATTGCGCAGGATCACTACCAGCTTGCGCTTATGCGTTCCGGAAACGATGCTCCAGCTCACCTCCTCCACGCGAATGAAGAAATCGGCGATCTGGACCAGCGCGTCCGGATGGCTCACAGGCCCCAAATGGGAGCAGATGCGCCCCTTGCTGATGGTACGATTATCGATGGCCAACTTGAAATATTTCAAGAAATCAAGCCGCATCCCCGCTTGTTCAATGCGATGGGCCAGAGCCACATTGGCATAGCGAAACACATATTGGAAGGCATTGAGGTCTTCGATGGTGGTCTTGCGTTCAAAATTGCTGGTATCGGTCTTGATGGCCAGGTAGAGGGCCGTGGCCAGATTTATCGAGGGCTTGATCTTAGCGGCCCGCAGATACTCGGTCAGAATCGACGCCGTGGCGCCATAGTGCGGCCGGATATCGATGTGCGCCGCCGCGTGGTTTTCACACTTGGGGTGGTGATCGATGATCACCTGAGGAGCCAGTTTATCGAAATCTTCATGATGATCGGGTTGTGAATCCACCATGACCACCCGGTGGTAGTCCTCTATAGCGATCTGTTTGAAGGGAACCAAGACAGGCCCAATCCGCCGCACTAGTGACAGATTGTCAAGCCGTTTGATCTCATTTACATTGGCAATCGTCACGCTGGCTGTGTGACGCCATAACAGACGCTTGACAGCCATGGCGCTGGCAATTGCATCGGGGTCGGCATTGATGGGCACCAGGACACGATTATCGTTTGAAAACTGCTTGTAGAATCGCCGCAGACTATCGAGTGCCGCTTTACGCATGACTTCGACTTATACTTTCCTGTGCAGGGGATTATCGTCTCGCTCGCTTTTGGAGGCTCCAAAAAAATGCTTTTTGGCAAGCATCGCGAAACAAGATTGTTGTGCCGTATATCTTCGACCGCTTAGGCAACCAAAATCATTTTCCTAATGCCTATACAAAGCACAGCTCTCCTTGGCAACCCTATTCGTGCCTGATTGCAGACACCTCATCCCCGGCCCTATCTCTTTGTGGGGCTGGAGCATAGGGTTTTCGTGCGGTCACAATCGAGCGAGGGGAAGCTTGCCCTTGCCACGCATGACCACCGGGCAGGGCGCTGGAGTTGAATGCGGGGCAAAGGGGTAGATACATTGTGGGGGCCAGGGCATGAGCTTGCGAGAGCTATTTGGCCTCACGCTTTTCAGGCCCTGATCTCCCTTAGAAGGGCCTTGAGAAAATCCCATACCTTCTCGATGGAAGGTAGATGAAGGCTCTCATCCGGGCAGTGAGGATTACGGATGGTAGGGCCGAAGGAAATCATATCGCTCCCAGGGTAAATATCACCGATGACCGCACACTCCAACCCGGCGTGGATCACCTCAACCACCAGTTCACGGTCGTATAGTCGTCGGTAAACCCCTTTGGCTCTCTCCAGTAAGGCAGAATTGATGTCGGGCTGCCATGGTGGGTATCCGTCACTGTCTTCGACTGTGGCGCCACAAAGGCGGCCCACCGCATGGACCGAAGTGGTGATAGCCTCCAATCTTGAAACTAGCGCGCTGCGTTGGCTGCTGAGAATGGAGATCTCTCCACCGGCTAATTTAACGGTAGCCAGGTTGGAGGAGGTCTCCACGAGACCCTCCAGGGTGGACGACATGCTTGCGACGCCATCGGGCAGGGCCGCCAGCAAGTCAAGGGCCTGTCGCGTCGCCGCCCTTGTCAGGCCCTGGACAACCGGATGGCTCTCCTGTGGTGCAAACTCAACAAATAGAGCGCTGTCACTGGCGTCATACTCTGCTTTCAGAGTATCGACGAATCGATCTACTGCCGAAAAGAGATCGTCTGTCTCTGAAGAATCTATGGCCAGTAGGGCCTCGGCATCCCGCGGAATTGCGTTTTTACGCGATCCTCCCTTGAGGCTAACCAGGCGCACGGGGGCGGCCCTCTCCATGTGGGTCAAAATGCGACCGATAAGTTTATTGGCGTTGCCGCGCTGTTTATTGATATCGACACCCGAGTGGCCGCCCTTGAGTCCACCCACCACCAGCCGGTACAGGCGGGCGGTCGGAGGCACGGAGGAGGTAGGAAGATCGAGAGTCAACAAGGAATCCAGACCGCCGGCGCAGCCGATGGTCGCAACGCCCTCGTCTTCGGAATCGAGATTGATCAATATGCGTCCCTTGATGAATCCCGGCGATAGGCCCTTGGCGCCATTCAGGCCCGTCTCCTCATCGACGGTAAAAAGCAGCTCCAGCGGTGGGTGGTCAGCGGTATCATCTTCGGCAAGGGCCATGACATATGCAATGGCAATACCGTTGTCCGCACCCAGGGTGGTGTCTTGGGCCTTAAGCCAGTCGCCTTCACGATGTGATACGATGGGGTCCTTGCTGAAATCGTGGGTAGATTGCGGCCCCTTTTCGCACACCATGTCCATATGGCCCTGAAGCACCACAATGGGGGCCGATTCAAAGGTCCGGGTTGCCGGGACCTGGATCAACAGATTACCACTGGCATCGGTTCGATAGTCATAGCCGCGCCTTTGGGCCCACTTCATGAGCCAGCCACGCACAGCGGCCTCGTTTCCCGAGCACCGCGGGATTTTGTTCAACATATTAAAGTATTCCAGAATCTTATCGCTACCATTAGGCATTTAGGCTCTCCTTTTTTTTACGTGATTTAACACAATTAGAGTTCCTACCCAAGCCATATTATCGGGCTGTGCAACTCTCTCTATTGACTTTTGAGGGTAAATATGAGCGAATATTTCTTCCTTGGTAAGCAAAATGGACTACCCGCAAGCTATCCCCAAATTGGAGGTGCGCCCGTGCAAGGATTAGCGGCCATCAGCGCAAATAATGGTTGGACTATGGCACTCATTGGGGCCTGTATCGTCATGACCGGCCTGGCAACCCTGTCGTTTATTATTTCTCAACTGCACAGGATTATCGAAATCATCGAGAAAAAGACTAAGCCTGCGAAGATTACGGCAGCGGCCGATTCTTCGATGGCAACTATCGAGCCCCAGCGCGCGGATAGATGCCCGCTCGCGGATCTGGAAGCCACGGCCATAAAATACCAGCCGCTAACCTCGGAACTGGGTGAATCTTTTCAACTCGCGGAGCTACTCCGAATAATGGAAACCCGGAACCTTCCCCATCCACATATCACGATGCGTGAACTGCGGTCCTCCGGGTATCTAGTCCCCCTTGGCGAAGGGACATTCCGCTGGACGAAAACATAGTTAATGCCTGCGCGCCCACGGGCCCATCGGAAGAGAAGAAGG
>CAZGPF010000012.1:0-11869 GCA_964527275.1 uncultured Desulfosarcinaceae bacterium | reverse complement strand
TTATAGTTCGTGCTTTTTTGTGCTTTTTGCCATTACGCTGAGTAGTTACATCAGATCTTGTATTTGCCAAAATCTTCGGGGGACAATTTTTCAAGATATTCGGCCCACTTCTTGCCCTCTTCGCTCTTATCGAGCATCTCCCCCTTGTCATGGCCTTGGCCTGGCGTTGATTTCTCGATCACCTTGTCGTCCACAAAAATAGGTGCCTGAAATCGCAAGGCGATGGCGATGGCGTCACTGGGACGAGCATCCATGGAGAATGATAGGGATTCACCGTCAAAATAGATCATGGCGAAGAAGGTGTTGTCGCGCAAATCACAAACCGCGACTTTTGTGACCGCAACCTTCAGCCGGTCGGTGACACTCTTGAAAAGATCATGGGTCATGGGTCGCTCGAATTCAATTTTCTGCAGAGCCGAAGCAATAGAGGTGGCTTCCAGCAAACCGATCCAGATAGGAATGGCCTGATCGTCATTTTCGGTCTTAAGGATAATAATGGGAGTATTTGACGCCGGATCGATGGTCAATCCGGCGATGGTGGCTTTATGCAGCATTGGGTCGATCTCCTTTCCCCGGAGCCGCGGGCGTCTCTCGCTGCCCGACCGGGCGGCCCCAAAGGCAGTGAGGCATCGCTTTTTCTATCATGATCCGCATCAATTGCCCTGTCAAGCCTTGATTCTCAGGGGCTTGATCTCCATCCGAAATAAAATGGATGATTTTGTTGCCCTTTGTTCTACCCGACCATTGCGGCCCGCGTTGGTTGTCCTGCCCGGCGATAGCCGGCGTCTCATCCAGGCTGCGCTTGCTCGGGCCGTCCACCAGGATCTCCTGAACCGATCCGACCAGCGCACGGTGTCTAGCGAGAGTATATCTCTCCTGGCGGGCCAGCACTGCGTGCAACCGCGCCTTCTTGGTGCCTTCATCCAGCTTGCTGTCAAAATGTACGGCCGGCGCATGGGGACGGTCGGAGTAGATAAAGGCAAACAGGCCATCGAACCGCACACGCCGAATCAATTCAAGGGTGGCCTCGAAATCATCTTCAGTCTCTCCGGGAAAGCCGACGATTATGTCCGAGGAGATGGCGATTTGCGGGCAGTGGGCTCTCAGTTGTGCTACTTTTTGGAGGTACTCCTCCCGTGTATAGCCTCGATTCATGCGCTTTAGTACACTATTGGATCCCGATTGCACCGGTAGATGAATATGCTGGCACAACTTCTCCAGTCCAACGAAGCAATTGATCAGCTCCACGGATAGATCTTTGGGATGGGAAGTGGTGAACCGGATACGCCGCAAGCCTTCAATGGCGTCCACCCGGGCCAGCAATTGATCAAATCTGCATAGGCCCTCTTTCCGTCCATAGCTGTTCACGTTCTGTCCCAACAGGGTCACTTCGCGTACCCCTTTAGATACCAGGTGCTCTATTTCGCCGAGAATATCGGCACAAGAGCGGCTCGACTCCGTGCCGCGGACATGGGGCACGACACAATACGTGCAGTGGTTGTCGCAGCCGCGCATGATGGTAACAAAGGCCGAAACATCGGCTTGCGGAAGCTCGCCTTGAGTAAAATCATGCTCTGAAATGAATTCTGAAATCTCCACATCCACGACGCGGGAGCGCGTTTCAACGATGCGCCGGACCAGATGCGGCAGACGCCCGATGGCGTGAGTGCCGAACACCAAATCGACATAGGGCATGCGTTTGAATATCCGTCTACCCTCCTGCTGGGCAACGCACCCGCCAATACCGATGATCAAATCGGGCCGGCGCTGCTTGAGCGGCTGAAGCCGACCCAGGAAGCTAAAGGCCTTTTGCTCGGCCTTGTCCCGAACTGAGCAAGTGTTGACGATAATAATATCGGCCCCGTCCAAATCGTCGGTCAAGGTATAGCCCATGGGAGCCAGTCGATTTTGAATCTGCTGGCTGTCATAGACATTCATCTGGCATCCCATGGTTTTGATGAATAGCTGTTTTTGGAGCATGCGATCCTCGACGAAGTTCAAGGTTGGTTCCTGGCTCTGCACTCAAATTTGTTCAGATGGTCTCTACAGGTTACCATAGTGACCCATTGCAGCATACACAAACTTCACGCGGAATTAGTAACTACTCAGAGTACTTCATCTTCGGCCCTTCAGGCCTTTCCATATAGCGATGCTATTATGAAAAGACCTGAATGACCGAACCTAAAGCACTCTGAGCAGTTACAGTTCGAGATAGAATTGTTGCAGTTCGTGCTTTTTTGTGCTTTTTGCCATTACGCTGAGTAGTTACCGGAATTATAAAATTGCATCTGCCGTCGCCGCTCGGGTTGAATTTTTCTCAGGAGACGCTTATGATAGAATTAATTCTTTTTATAACAGTAAGATGTCCATATGCTCGACAAGAACGCCTACATACCACAACTTGAAAATCAGGAGGCCGCAGATGCGCAAAGGTTGCGCATGCGCATGATACTGCTGGCGTTTTTAGTTAGCCTGATGCTTATGGGACTCAAGTTTCTGACTTACTCCCTTACGCACTCCTCGGCCGTATTGTCAGATGCCCTGGAATCGATCATCAATGTGGCGGCCACCGCGTTTGCCGCCATCAGCGTCTGGATGGCGGCCAAACCGCCCGACCCTGAGCATCCCTATGGACACGGCAAGATCGAATACTTCTCCGCTGGTTTCGAAGGGGCCTTGATCATCTGCGCGGCCGCTGGAATTTTCTATGCCGGGACACGACAACTGATCAACCCCTTGCCCCTGCCTCGGCTCGAAGAGGGCGTGGCCATTCTGCTGGGCGCCACGGTGGTGAACTTGCTGCTGGGCATGAGCCTTTTGAAGGTCGGCCGGCGCACCGCATCGATCACCCTGAAAGCCGATGGCAAGCACATCATCACCGACGTCTATACCTCTGGTGCGGTAGTAGCCGGCCTGGTCCTGGTTCACTGGACCGGATGGAACCGGATAGATGGTGCCGTGGCCTGCCTGGTGGGAATCAATATCATTATTACCGGCGGCCGATTGGTGCGCCAGTCTTTCGCACGGCTGATGGATGCTTCCGATCCGGTTCTGCTCGATCAGATCACGGCGTGCATGCAATCCCATCGCCGGCAAGAGTGGATCGATATTCATAAATTACGCGCATGGCGCGCCGGCCACCTGATCCACATCGACCTTCACCTGGTGCTGCCCATGCATCACTCCATCGAACAGGCACATGAGGAGGCCAGGTATGTAGAGGACCTGCTCCTCAATTTTTTCGAGGGCCGTGCCAGCGCGCTGGTGCATATCGACCCCTGCAGCGAGGCCTTGTGCCACATCTGCCGCCGGCAAAGCTGCCGCTGGCGCGCTCACGTTATGCGCCCCCAGCCCCACTGGAGCCGAAAGCACCTCATTCGTTCCTCTTAGGCCTGGTATGCATGCAAAAGTAAATGTAACTACTCAGAGCACTTCATCTTCGGCCCTTCAGGCCTTTCCATATAGCGATGCTATTATGAAAAGACCTGAATGACCGAACCTAAAGCACTCTGAGCAGTTACAGTTCGAGATAGAATTGTTGCAGTTCGTGCTTTTTTGTGCTTTTTGCCATTACGCTGAGTAGTTACAAGTAAATTTACGTTTTTCAGTGTTGTGGTGCCCGCAGGCATTGCAATAGCCGCGCTTCTTGACAGGCCGGGCACCGACTAAATAAAATCGAGGGTACTTCAAGGTGCAACATTAACAGGTAGGGTCGGCGCGGCAACGGCCCGCCTTAGCGACCACCAGTTACCGATCACTACGCAATCTGCTGACCCCTTCACAGGAGGAGATTATGAGCACGCTTTTTTCGAAGATCATCACGGGTGAAATTCCGGCCGACATAATCTACCAGGATGAACTGGTAACCGCATTCCGTGATATCGAGCCCCAGGCCCCCATCCATATTCTGATCGTACCCAACCAGGAGATTCCCACGGTAAACGACATAAAAACCCAAGATGAAAAACTGATCGGTCACATGTTTACAGCGGCCCGGCGGATTGCCCGCGATGAGGGCGTGGCCGAAGAGGGCTATCGGTTATTGATCAACTGCAATAAAAACGGCGGCCAGGAGATATTCCACCTGCATATGCACCTGTTTGCCGGCAAGCGTCTGGGGCCCATGCTGGCGCGCTGATCAATCCCGCGGCCCAAAAAAGTTACCATGGCGGCAGCCATTACTGCGGGTGGTTTTCGATCTCATGACAACTATTTTTCGTGCCGGGGAGACAGCCGTCACAAACACAGCCGCTGGTGGACGACCCCTTCTTACTGACAATGTTTAAGAACCTCCGGCCGAGAAACACGACGGCCGCCAAAACAATCAAGACAACAACAATTGTCTGCATAACCAGCCTCTTATATTCCGATCAATCTTCCGAATTGAAAAATGGCCGCCGCCAGTAGAAAGGCGAGCAGGGTGTTAAATGCCATGCAGAACAATCCCCATCTCCATGATCCGGCCTCGCGGATGATACAGACCACGGTGACAAAACAGGGCGCGTAGAACATGACAAATACGATCAGGCTCAGGGCCACCAGCGGACTCCATTGAGGAGAGCTGGCAAGCGTCGCAGAGAGCGATTGGCTCTCTGCGGGATCGACCTCCCCCAGTGAATAGGCCGTGCCCAATGTAGCCACGATGACCTCCTTGGCGGCAAACCCGCCCACCAGGGCAATGTTGGTTCGCCAATCAAAGCCAGCCCACTTGCTAAGCACCTCAAGCCCTACTCCCATGCGGCCTGCGATGGAGTTTTTCAAGGCTGCTTCGGCTTCGGCGGAATCGATGGTCAGTATCTGGACGCGAACGGCCTTGTCCGCCCCGGTCAACTCCTGCCCTGCTTGCGCCGTGGCGCTGCTCGCCGGCTGCGCGGTCAGGATTGCCTGGCGTTGAGCTTCGAATGTCGCCCGCTGGTGCGCAGGCAGGCCGGGAAAGGTCATCATCGTCCAGAGAAGAATGGAGACTCCCAGGATGACGGTGCCGGCTTTTTTGATATATTGCCAGGTACGTTCCCATGTATGGATGCCCAGACCTTTTAACGTCGGCAGCCGGTAAGGCGGCAGCTCCATGACGAAGGGCGTGGACTCACCCCGGATAACGGTAATGCGCAGCAGCTTGGCCACCAGCAGGGCGCCGGCCCAGGCCGCCAGGGTTATGCCGAACATCATCATGGCCTCCCGACTGGCGAAAAAGGTTGCCACAAGCAGGGCGAAGACAGGCAGCTTGGCACCGCAATTCATAAACGGCACGGTAAGCAAGGTGGCAAGGCGTTCCCGCCGGGACTTGAGCGTACGCGTGGCCATGACGCCGGGAACGGCACAGCCGCCGGCTATGCCGCCCGACACGATAAAGGCCATCACCGAGCTGCCGTGCAGACCAAAGACACGAAACACCCTGTCGAGCATGAAGGCCACCCGCGCCAGGTAGCCCGAGTCTTCCAGAACCGATATGCCGAAGAACATTAGCATGATCAAGGGCACGAAGCCTAGCACGCCGCCCACCCCGTCGATGACTCCGGAAATGATCAGCGATTTGAGCATACCCGCAGGCATGTGGGTCTCGACCAGACCGCCCAGCCATCCGAAAATGGCTTCCGCCCAGGCTACCGGGATCGCGCTATATGTGAAGGTGAAGTGATAGAGGCCGAACAGCACGGCCAGCATGATCACCGGGCCGGCTACACGGTGTGTCACCACCTTGTCGATTTTGTCGGAGATGAATAGACGGTTACGGTCACCGGCATGGGTGATGACCTCCTGTCTGAGAATCGATTTAATGTAACCGTAACGATAGTCGGCGATCAGCGCTTCGGGATAACTGTTCAGGGTCGAGTGGATATGGGCGCCAGTCTCCTCGACGATGCGGGTCAATTGGGAGGCTACGCCGGTGTCGGCCTCGGCTCCGAGGCCTATGATCTGTTCATCATTTTCCATGTATTTCAGGGCTATCCAGCGAGCGGGATAAGCCCGGGCCAGGAAGCCGGCCTGCTCAATAATGGCCTCCATGCGGTCTAAGGCCAGGTCGATATCACTACCATAGGAGATTCGTATGTCGGCCCTGGCTTGGGGGTTTTCCAGGATATGCAAAACTGCCCTGGCCAGATCTTCTTTGCCTTGACCGCTACGTGCGATGGTGCGCACCACCGGCACCCCCAGCAGCGTCGCAAGCTTGCGATCGTCGATGGTAATCCCCCGGCTGTCGGCCATATCGATCATATTCAAGGCGATACAGACCGGCATGCCCATCTCGATAAATTGCAGGGTCAAATAGAGATTGCGCTCCAAGTTGGAGGCATCCACGATATTGACCACCACTCCGGGCCTGGCATTGATTAGAAAGTCGCGCGCCACCACCTCCTCCAGCGAATAGGCCGTCAAGGAGTAAGTGCCGGGCAGATCGACGATATTGAACTTGTGCCCGCCAAATTGGTAGGTACCCACTTTTTTTTCTACAGTGACACCAGGATAGTTGCCCACGTGCTGCCGGGCGCCGGTGAGATTATTGAACAGCGTGGTCTTGCCGGAATTAGGATTTCCGGCCAGGGCAATCATGGCTTCCACTCATCAACCTCCACATCGATATAGTCGGCCTCACTGTTGCGCAGTGTCAGGGTAAATCCCATCAGCCGCAACACAACCGGGTCATAGAGCGGCGCGCGCCCCTGGATGGTGACATGGGTCCCGGGAACCAGACCCATATCGCGGATACGGCGCCCCAGCTCGCCCTTGGCGGAGACAGCGGCGACGATTCCAGACTGTTTGGGCTTCATCTTGCGCATGCTGAGCAACTGCATCTTCTGTTCTCCTGCAGGCAGAGGTTATTTTCAAAAGTTAGGTAATCCTCACTTTATTAAAAGTCAATAATTTTATGAGCGGGTACAAATTTTATTAACTTTGACTAATAAAGGCTGGCATGATAGGTTTGAGCTATCAATCAAGGAGGCCGCATGCCCACCCGCCGCGATTTGTCCGATAGCCTGGAAAACTATCTCGAAGTAATCCTGGAACTCGAAGAGACCAACAAGGTCGCACGCGCCAAGGAGATCGCCGACCGCCTGAAAATTCAGCGCGGCTCGGTCACTGGCGGTTTAAAGGCCCTGGCCGAGAAAGGATACATCAACTATCAGCCCTACAGCTTTATCACCCTGACCCCCAAAGGCCAGAAGGTGGCCGAAGATATTACCCACCGCCATCGAGTTATAAAAGATTTTCTGCTAAAAGTTCTGAAGATCGATCCCCAGACGTCCGAGGCGACCGCCTGCAAGATGGAGCATGCCATAGATGCAAAGACCATCGCACGACTGGTCTCTTTCATCGAGTACATCTACACCTGTCCCCGGGCCGGCGAGGATTGGATCCAGTCATTTCAAAACTATTGCCTGACCGATAAGCTGAGCCATGCCAATTGCCAACAGTGCATAGGCAGACTAAAGTCAACGAACCAAACCATGAACTCTGAACCTTGAACTATGCACTCCGAACTTGAAGCATTCAATATCAACAGGTTCATAAAAGCCGTGGCGACCCGCTATCGGAACTGGAATCCGCCCATCATCACCTTTATCGCCAACTGTGGGGCCACACCGTTTGAGATCCTGGTTTCCACCCTGCTATCCCTGCGGACCAAGGACGAAGTAACCTCCGAGGCGGCCAGGCGGCTGTTGCGCAAGGCCCATACACCGGAGCAGATCATAGCCCTTGGGGAAGAGGAGCTGGCCAGGCTGATCTATCCGGTGGGGTTCTACCCCACCAAGGCCCGGCGCCTTATCGAGATCAGCCAGATTATTCTAAAGGCGCATGGCGGGCGAGTGCCAGACAGCATCGAGGCCTTGCTCGAACTGCCTGGAGTGGGGCGCAAGACGGCCAACCTGGTGCTTATAGAAGGCTTTAAAAAGGATGCCATCTGCGTGGACACCCATGTCCATCGTATCAGCAACCGTATCGGATATGTAGAGACCACGACCCCGGACCAGACCGAGTTTGCCCTACGGGAGAAACTGCCCCGCAAACACTGGGTGCGCTATAATGAGCTTTTGGTGGCCTTCGGCCAGGTGATCTGCCGACCGCTATCGCCTTTTTGCAGCAAGTGCCCGGCTGAGACGATGTGCCCGCGAATCGGAGTGCACAAGCATCGCTGATTGGTCGGCTATGGATGACTGCGGGATTGCTCCATCTCAGGTTGGGATATGCCGTCAGGCCGTGTTCCGTACGGAAGCAGGCGACCAATCGACTCTAAGAGAAAGGTTGCGGCGGCCACCAGGATGATGGCGGCGCCAGAAGTGATATTGAAACGGTAGGCCAACCATAATCCGCACAGGGTAAAGATTATATTGAGGAGCGCCGAACAGGTCATCATGGCAAACAGAGACTTGGTGTAGCGTTCCGCGATATAGGGCGCCATGGTGAGCAGGGCGATTACCAGGATAAGGCCCACTATCTGAATGATCAGAACGATGGAGACGGCCAGCATGCAGATGAAGAGAAAATAGAGTCGTCGTACCGGAACACCTCGGGATATGGCAAACTCTTCGTCATAGGCCATGGCGATCAGCTCTTCATAGAAATATGCGGTCAAGAAGCACACCCCTGCACCCACTGCCAGCATCATCCAGAGATCGCCTCCGGGGACAGTCAAGATACTTCCAAAGAGATAACTCATCAGATCGACCTGGTAGCCGGGTGTCAGGTCGATCAAGACGATGCCCACCGCCATGCCCACCGCCCAGATCACGCCGACTATGGTATCTGATCGATGTTTGGCCTTGAGGGTGACTGCGGCCATCACGATGGCCGCCACCAGGGCGAATCCGATGGTGCCGGGCAGAAAGGGCCACCCCAGACAAAAAGAGAGTCCTATGCCGCCATAAGCGGCATGGGCGATGCCGCCGGAGAGAAAGACCACCCGGTTGACCACCACCAGCGTGCCCATGACACCACAAATCACGGCGGCCAGGAGGCCCGCCGCAACTGCGTGGCGCATAAATTCAAATTGCATGGCATCCAGCATCTCACTATCCCTTACAAGTTTTGCTCAAGTTGCCCGGTACGCCGTAAGCCACCAGCGCGACTGGGCAAACCTCTTCGGCGGTACAGGGAAACTGGCTCTCCGGGCCATGGCCCAGCAAGTCGTTCCGCGAGTGGTAGTGGAGTTGACGATTGACGCAGGCCACCGATTTAACATGGGTGGAGAGCACCAGCAGATCGTGGCTGACAACCACGATGGTAATTTCACGGTTAAGCCTGCTCAGCAAGGCATACAGATCGGCCTGACCCTTGGTGTCAAGATGGGCTGCAGGTTCATCCAGCAGCAGGATCTCGGGCTGGCTGACCAGGGCCCGGGCGATAAAAACCCTTTGCCGCTGGCCGCCGGAAAGCTCACCCATGCGGCGACGGCAATAGGAGCCCATACCCATATCGTTCAAGGCCTCGTGGGCCGCATCCCGATCTTTTTGCCGCTGCCGCATGCGTCGGCCACCAGGTTTTAACTGGCCCATCAAAACCACATCCAGGGCCGATATGGGAAAATGGATATTAATGTTGGTGTTTTGGGGTACGTAACCGACGCCATGAGAGGCCTTTGCAGGTGATCTGTCCTGGATGCGCACCGATCCCTGTTGCAGAGGCAGCAGTCCCAGCATGAGCTTTATGAGGGTGGTCTTGCCGCTGCCGTTGGGGCCGATCATGGCCATGAAATCGCCTTGGGCAACTGTCAGGTTGATGCCTTGAAGTACTATGCGGCCATTGAAAGCATAGGTAAGATCCTTGATTTCGATAACGGGCACGGACATGGCGGGTCACCTCAAAGCCTCTTTGAACGCCGTGGCCTGGCGGCGCAGGTTGGCCGCCCAGTCGATGGCCAGGGGGTCGGCGACAATCACTTTGGCATCAATGGCCCTGGCGATCAAGTTTGCGCTTTTGGCTGAAAATTGGGGCTGCACGAAGATGGCCCTGACCTTTTCATGCCTGGCGAATTCAATAAGTTGCTTTAACTGCGACGGTTTGGGGGCTTTGCCTTCAATTTCCAGGGGGACTTGTCGCAAACCGTAGGCCTGCGCAAAGTATCCCCATGACGGATGATACACCATGAAGCTGGCGCCTTGCAGATTGGCGAACATTTCTCGCAACTGGCCATCCAGCTCCTGAATTTGCTTGGCAAAGAGATTGAAATTGGCGGCATATAGATCGCCGTTGATAGGATCGGCCTGTTGCAGTGCGCCCAGGATGGTCCGTGCCTGGCGCAGCACCAATGGCGGAGAGAGCCAAATGTGGGGGTCGAGCGTCGTCTCGTGATCGTCGTGAGCTTCATCGGCATGCTTGCCATGCCCATGCCCATGATGATGGTCGGACTGCATGGGCCTTTTCCGGATTCCTTGATCCGTAGCCACGACCCGCATGCTGGTATTAGCTGCGGCGATCTTAGAGAGCCAGGCATTTTCAAACGGTACCCCGATGGAAAAATAGATCGCGCTGTGGGCCAGAGTCACCATCTGCTGCGGTTTGGGTTCGTAGGTGGCCGGACTGGCCCCCGCAGGTACCATGATATGGATCTCCACCAGATGCTGGCCAATTTGCCGCACGATGTATTTCTGGGGGGCGATGCTGACAAAGACGGTCAAGCCGGCTTCCGATGCCATGGCCCTATTGCTGATCAAGATGCAGATGACCGCTAGCAGAAAGCTCAGGAGCCTTGTGTACATGTAGTCTCCTTTCAGATAGTGGGCTGGTGGACCACTCATTTCGCTCCAGCGGGTCGTAATGTCGCCAGGCCCCATGGGCGAATACCTTGGGCGCAATTTCGAGTTCGTCCCGGCCGCAACGCATGAGGCGGTCCGCAGCCATGATCCAGCCTTTGATGAAACCGTGCCGCGCCACGGCCTGGCGGGTATAGCGGGAGCAGGAAGGATACATGGGACAACTTCCCCGGCGGACGCCTTCCAGGTGATTGAGGGGGCCCGTGTAGAAGGCAATCAGGCCATCAAAAAATTCGCTGGACGCGGCTTCGCCGCCGGGAGAGGCCGTTTGTGACCACTGGGCGCAAGCCGCTGGAACAATAGCCATGAGCATTGCTGCCACGGTAAACTTCAGATATCTGACAGGGATCATATCCTGAGATTGACGTACCCTGGACGGCCCTACTGCCGCGTGAACCAATACCAGGCCGAAGGGCCGCCGCCATCCTTTCCGATTTCTATTTGATCGACAGCAAAGTGGGGGCTGAACAGTTCAACCACGGTTTCCCGCTCCATGCCCATGCTGCGACCGCCCTTTTGTCGGGGCAGCCAAGCGTACAGCATATAGCGCGCCGAAGGCATAGTCAGATCGGCCAGACCGCACGCATAGCGCTGCCGCGCCTCGGTCCGCAGCGAAAACAGGCAGCCGATATCTAGCACCAGGTCGAACGGTCCGCGCAAAAATCCGATGTCAGCCACGTCATGCACAAAAAAGTCTATCGGCAGCCTTTGGGCGGCGGCCTTTTTGCGGGCCGCTCCAATGGCCTTGAGGGAAAAATCGATGCCCATGACCCGCCAACCGTGTTGCGCCAGGGTAAGGGCGTTGGTACCGGTGCCGCAGCCTAAATCCAGTGCCCGGCCCGGGGCCGTCCGCGCGATGAAGTCGAAGACTTCCGGCGGTGTAATGCCGGTATTCCAAGGCGTCTGCTTGCGCCAGTAGCGCCACTCGAAACGCCACCATTGCGGTTTGAGCAGGCTCAGGAAATAACGCTTTACCGATGGTCTAGTCTGACTCTGCATGCCGATCACTCTATCGATTTATCAGGATCAAAGCAATTCAATATTATCGGGTAAGGCGCTTTATGAAAAAGATCAGTAACTACTCAGCGTAATGGCAAAAAGCACAAAAAAGCACGAAC
>CAZGPF010000011.1:0-11910 GCA_964527275.1 uncultured Desulfosarcinaceae bacterium | reverse complement strand
AAGTTCCCTGCCTGGATGGATGCGGACGGCGACATGGTTCGGATCGTGGAACCGCTGGTTTAATCAGGGGTCTTGGGAGGCCGATTTGGCGATGATCAAAGTCCAGTAGTTGGGCACCTCTTCGGCCAGCTCTCGTAAATCGTAATAGATCTTCTCCCCTTCGCGGCCGCAATTGGCCACGCTTACGCTGCCTTGGGCCAGTCCAGCCGCCTCCAGGGCGTCGCAAATGCTTTGCAGGTTGCGGTACGCCTTGAGGCAGACGACATTTTCAACAGATTTTGCCAAGGTGCGCACACGCTCACCACCATCTACACCCGATACGATCAGCAACGACTCATCGCCTTCGACTAAGGGTCTGTTGGTCGCCGCCGCCGCAGCCTGAAATGAGCTGATTCCCGGGATAGTAACAATGGGTGCCTGGCGCCACTGCTCCCGAATATGCCGCACAATGTAGCCGTATGTGGAATAGGTCGAAGGGTCGCCAAGGGTCAGAAAGGCGGCATCCTGACCGCTCTTCAAGGTCTCGATAACTTGCGCGGCGTGTTTTTGCCACGCGCGCTGCTTTGCTTGCGGATCTTGGGACATGGGAAACGACATGGCCTGGATGGCCGTGGATTGTGGTATGTATGGCCTGGCAATCTCCACGGCCAGTGAATATTCGTTTTTGGAAGAAGCCGCCGTGTAGATTATCTCCACCTTACCCATAATGTTGACCGCCTTGACGGCAATCAGTTCCGGATCGCCCGGTCCCACGCCAATGCCGTAGAGTGTTCCGCTTTTTGTCTCCATCTCTCGTCCTTCTGATTTAATGTATGTTGTCAGGTATGATCTCCAGGGCGGCTTGCATGTGCCCACAGAAGATCTCGACGATTGACGGATTCAAACCGAGTCCGCCGCTTTCCAGTTCCACCTGCATGCCGGCAGCTTCAAAGACTGTTTTCCAGGAATCTTCATCGCCAGCCAGATCCTCTTCAAAATGGACTCCGGCCACCATCATAAAAGAGGCCAGGCGCACCTTTGCATACCCGCCATGCACCACTGCCCGGACAATGCTCTGCTGATCGGGATAGCCACCTTCCACCGCACCCAGATGGACCTTGGTGCCATACTCTTGCTGGAGCATGTACTGCATGGCCGTATAGTTGCTCCATGCGGGGTGGTCCGTTCCGTGACCCACCAGCACAAGGGCTTCATCCTCATCCTTTTCTACCAGGGGTGCCACGGCCCGCACCACCGCTGCATAATCTTCCACGGAGCAGAGCAGAGGCAAGCCCAAGCTGGTTCGAATGCCGCATTGATGGACCTCGACCGCCATGCGGTGGAATTCATGGGCGCTGATCAAATGCAGACTCTGGACCACGGCCCATGGGTGCCCTTGCCGGGCCAGCGCTTCCAATACCTGGTGGGGATGACGCCGCGTGATGTCTTGCCTCTGATGCAAACAGTCCTTGACCATGCGCGAGGTATAGGTCCAGTGGATTTGATGGTCGGGAAAACGCTTTTTAAAAACTGCATCCATATGGTCATAGGTCTGCACAGCCCGGCTGGTGGTGCCGAAAGCGGCGATCACAATGGGGATGGCCATTTTTACCTCCTAAAACCCTAGATTCACTCCTGCTGTCACGCGAAATCCGTCGTCTGGATATCCGTAGTGACTTTGGTACTCCTCATCGAGAATGTTCACAAAATGAACAAGAAGCTCTGGTCTATATTTTCGAAAATAGAGCGCATGGATGATCTTCAAATCGATGGTGGTGTATGCGCCCACGCTTTTGGCCGCACTGTTTTCCAGATCGCTATATTGCCCGCTGAGGCTGGCAAGCTTTATCTCCGCGCGGGTTTTAGCCGGCAGTGCCCAGTGAAGCGCCAGCTTGAGCTTATGCTCCGGGGTGTAGGTCAGCTGCTTGTCGTTTTCGCGGTTGCGGCTCTGCTGCCACACATGACTCAGGTCAAAGCTTGCCGTGGCATTCAAGCGCCAGTTCACGACCGTCTCAACACCTTGACGATAGGCCCCCTCGATGTTGAGCGGTCGTTTAATCAGGTCGTCCCCCTCCTGGTAGACGATCTTGCCATCAATATCCTCGTGAAAAAGGGTGATCTCCAAGCCCCGAGCCTTGGATAAGCGATGGCTCATGCCGGCCGATAGCGTCCAGACACTCTCTTTCTCAAGATCTGGATTGCCGCGCACCTGATCGATGGAGCCGTGACTCGACTGGTAGAGTTGGCCGAATGTAGGCACATTGACCCCGTAGCCGAAATTGATTAGCAGCTGCGTGCGCTCAGCCAAGGCAATGCCGATGCCGCCATTGGCCGCCGGTTGAAAATCAAAATCGGACGTGTAGTCGCAACGCGCTCCGAGAGTGGCGCTTACGGAATCGAAGTCGCCATCGCCCTGCAATCCCAGGGAGGCCAACTCGCGATGGTGATCACCAGTCAAGGTGTGCTCGATACTGTCCTGGGCCAGGTCAGCGGCCAGGCGCAGCTTCCATTTATCCTCCGCGACGCTCCACTTGGTTTCGTTTTTTAGGCCATAGGTCAACGCATCCAGGGTCGAGACCAGTCCGCTCTGGGACTCATCTTTCAAATGGGTTACATCCAGATAGGTTTTCAAATCATTATCGATAGCTGCGCCCCAAAGCCCCTGGGCGCGAAAATCGAGACCGCCTTTTTGGTACAATTGACGGGCATCGGGCGTCGGGTTGTAGGTTGGGCCGGCTGCGCCGTGTTCCGATTGGTAGTAGCGGGCGTTGATATCATATATGACCCTCTCCCTGGCCGGCAGGTCCCACTGCAAGCTTAGGCTGCCGCTATGCCTGTCGCTGTTGGTGCGGCGGCCCTCTTTGTCGTTAGCCGAGGCTGTCAGGCGCAACTGGTGTTCCTGGAGTTTCATCAGGTGGGATGCGTTCAGACCGGCCTTGCCATACGAGCCGCCCAGGATGCCGATGCGGCTATTGTGGCGCTTGTGCCGCTCTTGGGGGGCCCGATCATCGGTAATGACAATATTGATCGCGCCTGCCGTCCCCCCGGGACCAAGCCAGACCGGCACCGGTGGCTTGAAGAGATCCACGCGCCCAACCATATCCAGGGGCAGGCTGTTCAGATCCACGCCCCCGTATTGGGTGCTGCTGGCCGGCCGGCCGTTGATGAGAATCAAAATTTTCCCCCCGCCGCCGCTGCCGCGTATTGAGATGCGTGAGCCACCGCCACTGCTCTTTTTCACCTCTACACCGGGCATGGAGTCTAGCACCTGATCCAGATCGGTGTAACCGCCCTTCCTGATCTGGTCCCGTCTCATCACCGTCACCCGCTGGGGGTGGTTGCGCGCATAGGCTTCGATCTTTTTAGCGCTGACCACAATGGCATCCAGCTGGGCCGGGGTGCTACCGGTTTTTTGTGACCCGTGCTTTGTATGCTGTGCGCCAAACACCACCCCCGGTGCCATTGCCAGGATAGTGGCGCATAATGCCACGCTCCATTTCCAAATTCCGATCATAGGGGGCATTGCCCAATTCTCCTAGGGCTATTGACCCTGGCCCCATGCTCTGGCGCGGCAGTCAGGGTCGTGGTCTTCAGGATCATTGCTCTTCCGGCACATAGACCATGGAGCCGTCATGTAGTCGATAAGCTATACCCAGGCGCTCGCCCCTGCCCGAGGCCTTGCTCCTGGATACCTTCATGGCCTTGACCTTGGTGCCTCTCTTGGTGATGATTTCGAGTTCGCCTGATTTATGCTGCTTCATGATGGTCATTTCGGAGGTCTGGTCAAAAAGATCCTGGAGATGATAGGCGCTGAAAAGGGTCATCAGCAGCCCCACGATAAACACCAGACCAATGTCGAACAGGTTGGCCACGCCGGTCATGGGATCGTCGTCCCTGAAGGCCGGATCGCCGAATCCCCTGCCCGCTTTGCTACTGCGCCGTTTCTGAAAGTAACGCATGCTCGGTACTCTCCATATTCGAGGTCGCCATTTCAGTGGCCAGCTCCATGTTCTTGATGTCCTCTTCTATCCAGCGCCGTCGCACCGTGTAGAAAAAGAAGGCTGCCGTGCCTATGGCCATCCCGGTCACGGTGGTGGTAAAGGCGATTACCAGGTCCGTGGTCAGCTTGGTCATATCACCCTGGCTCAGAGCGGCTAAACCCGTGCCCATGGGAATCAGGGTGCCGATCAGTCCCAGCGAGGGCGCGGCCCGCACAAGAATCCGTAGCCGGTCCATCGATTTCCAGAGCTTGAGGGTCGTCTCCTGGAGCAGGTTTTCGACAGCCGCTTCGCTCTTTTCCATACCACTGATGGTTTGATGCAGAGCCTCGATATATCGGTTCACGCGATAGGAGACCATGCCGCATGCTCTGTTGCTCCTTAGGAGCGCCGGAAGCTCCTGGGGCGGACAGCTCTTCAGCCTGAGACGCTCCAGCCACTCTGCAAAAAAGGAGCCTGCATAGACGATGATCAAAAAAGTCAGAACCACCAACAGGCAAAGAATGGGATAGAGCAGTGAAGAAGAGATCAAATAGATAAACGCTTTGAGCAGCGCGCCGAAGTCCATCATTTCAGACTCCTGATTTTTTTGGACTTGAAGCCATAGCCAGCGACAAAAGCCGCTAGCGCCAGAATAGAAAACGGTACGAGGTGCACCGCTTTTAGGGTAGAGATTTTTCCTTTGTACATCGCCAGGCGATAGATCTTGTCCACATCGGCGAACTGGGGCAAGAGGGTCACCGATAGCAGAAAATAGACGGCTATCAGGATCATGGCTCCGCCCAGGAGAGATTCAGGGAGCATGGGCCGCTTTTTACGGTAGAATTCGATCCCGCCCATAGTAGCCAGGTTGATGAGCACAAATGCCAGGTAGAGCATCAGGACGACGGTATGGGGCCTATCTGGAAAAAGGGTCATTAAAAAGCCGGCGCAAAAGAAGATCACGGTGACGCATACCGGGCAGGGGATAGCCAACATAAGCCACCCCCGGCTTTTGGAGCGCAAGGCATGCTTTTGCTTGAGCAGCAAAACCCCCCAGCCCATCATCAAGCCCGCCATGAGCAGATGCATCAACATGCCGGACTGTATAAAAGCCTGGATGGCGGCCAGGTGGCGGAGAGGGTCTATTTTGGGCAATATCAGCGCGGCGACTGCGAATACCAGGCCGTATGCCAAGGCAAAGAGTAAAAATCGCCCCGCCTGGGCCCCTATTTTCTCTTGCTGCGTCACGACATAGGAGATCCCCACCCCGCTTTTGAGCGCAAAAATAGTGATGCTGAACAAGACGCCCAGGATCAAGCTTTGATAGGCCATCTGCTAACTCCTTTGCCGCAATCCCAGGACGAAAAACCCCATGAGCAGCAGGAGAAAAAGGGAGGCCGCCCACTGAATACCGGAAGAGCTGAGATCCGTGGTCTCATCCAGGGTATCGATCTCCTCCATTTTATATCCTTCCACGGCCCGGGACTGATCCCGACCCCTTGCCTGCTCTTGAGCCGCCGAATTTTTCCGGGCCTCCCGTTGGGCGGTCTGCTTCTTTTCGTCCAACCCCGCATTAAGCCTGGCAAGCAGATCGCTTCTGGCAGCCACTTGATCATCCAGCGACTTTTGGGCCGCCTTTTCGACGGCCAATTTGAATTTTTCCACCACCTTGGCCGCAAGCACCCCCGGCAAGGAGATGATGTTGACCACCATCTTGTTGAGCAGGGGATTATTACAGGTGTGGTCGCAGCAGGCCACGCCCCTGGCCACAACATTGAGAGCGTATTCGACGGCCAGCTTGCGGGTGCGATTTTCATCGGCCTGCCAGTAATCTTTGCGCGCCGCCTCAAGCATGCGGGCGGTCATGGACTGATAGGCCCAGGGATTATGTTTATTGAAAAAGGCCTTTAGCCCTAAACCGTATTTATCCTCCACGTAGACATCATAGCTCTGTTCCCATTTGGTCTTGTCGATGGCCTTGGGGGTGGTGACTTGCCAGCCCCACATATTTTCGAGGAACTCGGCCATCTCCCGAGCGCCGGCGTAGCTCTCATTTTTCATGCCTGCGATCCACTTTGGATTGAGATAGCGGCTACGCAATTCCCGGCCGATAGTAGCATAAATCGGTTCGATGTGACCCCCGGCAACATCTTTCTGCATGGAGAGATAGACATCGGGGTCTCTTCCCGACTCCTCGCGCACCGCCATGGAGAGCCCTCCCAGATATTGAAACACGTCGTCATTGTCCATGGTGGCATAAAGGTTCGAGGATATGGTGTGGATGGTGGCATCTACCTGCTTTAGATTTTGGCGGTAGATATGTTGGAGTGGCTTACCCCAGATATCGGCAGAGTATCCATGGGAGACCATGTTTACGAACCCCTGCCCGGCAACGATTTTGTCATCTTCCCACAGGCCGCTGGAGCCGACCATCTGTGCCACCTTGGTGCCGTAAGCTCCGGGTTTGGCGCTAAAAAGCCTTACGGTGGAACGCTTTTGCGCCTCCTCGTCGCTAAAGCCGCTAGCTGTCAGTTGCTTGCGGATCTGTTGGGTATGTTTTTTTACAAAGTTCTTAACATCGGTGAGTGCCGCAGCCTCTTTTACCGCGCCATCCAGCATCAGGGCCGTCGTGGGGAAGGTGTCCCGGAAGAGAGCCGACATCTGGAGCAGCAGATCGATCCTGGGCCGCCCCAACTCTTTGCCGGCAACCGGGACCACGCCTGTCACCTTATCGCGCTGACTCCACACCGGCTTCATCCCCAGCAGCCATAGGGCGGTAGCCGTGTTGATGCCTTCGTTGCGAATGGTCTCAACCGACCAGAGAATCACGCCGATCTGTTCGGGATATTTGCCGGCGTGTTTTTTTCGGTAGGCGTCGATTAACTGGTCTGCCGCTTTTTTACCGCTCTGCCATGCCTCCCTGGAGGGAATTTTATCTGGGTCGAAGCCGTAGAAATTCTTTCCCGTTGGAAGACTCTCCGGGTTGCGGATGGGATCGTTTCCCGAAGCCGGAGGAATGTACCCGCCGCGCATGCCACGCATGAGGCTTGCCATCTCGGAGGGACCTGTGGCCGAAAGCTGAGTTTTATAGAACTCTGCGGATTGACCACCCTTGGCGGCGATAGCTGCGGCGGTCTCTTCGAGCCCCTCTCCAACTGGAGAGATGCCGAAGGTATGCAACCCGTAGGGGATCATCTCTGTTTTCAACTGCAACAAATAATGGTCGATCTCGTCCAAAGCCGCTTCATCAACGCTCTGCATATCGAGATCCTTACCCAGGCCGAGCTCTGCCGTCATGGCCCCAATGCGTTCCAGTTTGGCGGCCCGTATCTCTCCAGAGGCGGAAGATTGATATTCGCTAATCAGCATGGCCAGTTGGGAGTACTCCTCGTAGATACCGCCTTTTTTGAACGGCGGCGTGGCATGGTCGATGATAACGCCCCGCCCCCTCCTTTTGGCCTGTATGCCCTCGCCCACGTTATCCACGATATAGGGATAGAGGTTTGGGATGTCGCCGATCAGCACCTCGGGCGGACAGGATGCGGAGAGGCCGGCATCTTTGCCGGGCAGCCACTCATGAGTGCCGTGAGTACCCAAGCTGATCATGACATCGGGCTTGATCACTTTTTGCAGCCAAAGGTAAAAAGCCGCGTATTGGTGATGCGGATAGAGGGTGGGGCTGTGCAATAGCTTCTCAGGATCATCGCTCCATCCCCGAGACGGCTGGGGCGTCAGGATGAGATTTCCCAACTTGATAAAAGGGAGCACGAATTTGCCATCTTTAATCATGATGGAGGAGTCTTCCGGCCGGCCCCACGCCTTTTCAAGCCGGGCCTTGAAGTCAGGATCTATCTCAGCCAGCCAGCGCTTATATTGGGCCAGGGAAACGTTGCCGATGTTGCCCTCACGGATCAGCCGATGCAGTTCGTCCGGGGCCCATGAGCCGATATTGCGTCCCGATTTGATCAGCAGCTCCCTAATTTTATCTTCGGACGGATCACCCGTAATGGAGTAGCCCGCCTGTTTCAGGTTGTGGATGATCTCCCGGAGGCTGCGGAAAACATTGAGGTAACTGGCCCCTATGTTCTGCTTGCCGCCTCCGTGGTTATAGTAGACCAGGACGACTTTTTTCTCCTCGTTGGCCATCTGTTGCAGGCGGTGCCAGCGGGCCGCCCGCCGGGCCAGCTTTTCCACGGAGGGCCTTAGCGGTACGTAGCGGTAGGTATGGGCTTTGTGAGGGGCTATTGCCGCCCGTTCCTTCACGCCGATCAGACTTGGCTCCACCAGACCGGAGATTTCCGGCACACCGAACTGAAAGGCAACTCCCTGGGGAGCTATGCCCTGGTCCGAGGCCCGCCACTCTTTTGCAGTGGAGAAGAAAAGATACTGGGGGTTGAATACCGGCACATCGGCTCTCTGCAACACCTCTGCGCCGTTGGAAGATAATCTAGAGCTGAACTTGAAAGTAAAGCCGGTAATGGAGCCTAGATGGCTTTTTAGCGGCGCAGAGGAGATGAGACTTTCCAGGGTTTGATCCCAATCCTGCATGGCCTGTAACAGGGTTATGGCATTGATACCATTTTTCTCATAAGCCCGGATCAGGGCATCCACGGGACCCTTTTTGGCATCTACCGCAAAGGTGGGATAGATGAGGGTCAGGTCCCACGACTTGCCTGCCTTGTAGCGCCCGCTTTGCCGGTACCAGCGCATATATTCCGGCAGATCCGCAAAGACTTGAGGAGCATCTGGATGATAGAGACTGTTTGCGGGTGGAACAAGGGGGGCATCATAGCGGGCAACCAGGTTGAGATCGCGACGGGCAAGGAGAAGAATCAGGTTCCTCAGGTTCGCTGCGGAGGTGAATTGAAAATAGCTCTGGACCGTCTGATCGATGATAAACCCGGCATTCTGAAATTCCTGGGTCTGGTTGGAGCTGCCCACGGCATAGATCTTCGCCGCAGGCTTGACCGCGTCGCGGTTGGAGAGCAGCCACTGCGCCGGCTGGCGCGGCATGATGTCCACCACGGCAATATCCATGCGCCTGATAAACTCCTCAATCCGGTCGCCATGAATCTCCTCCCTGGTGAAGACTCCCAACTCCACTTGCGCAAAATCGAGATCTTTTATGGCTTGCATGCATGTGTAAGCATCCGAATCATCGACAAAGAAGCCCATAGTGTGTCGGCCGGCACCTGCCGGGCTGACCAGCAACAGCAACATCAGGAGCGTGAAAAATATCCGCACACTATGCTCTTTGAAAGGTAGAGGCACTATTTTATGGTATGATCTTTTTCGCAAATTACCTTAAAAGTCGAACGCGTAACCGATCTTAGCCAGCCGGCCCACCTCATAATAGAGATACTGGCTGTCGGCGCTAGCGCGCAAATCCCCGGAGAGCTGAACCTCTGCATCAAGAATATTGTCCACCGCAAAGGTCAGATAGCCTTTGGCGAGTGGAAATTTCGAGTAGAAATTTATCACCCGGTAGCCCTCCAGATCTCTTTCCCGTTCGTAGAGCATCTGGCAGTTCAGATCGAGGGTCAGGTCAGCCAAGGAGTATGCCACGCCAAGGCGCGTCTGGAATTTGGCTCCGGCCTGGTACTCCTCGCCTTCCGTATCCATGGCTTTGGGGTCGGCCCGGTAGCCGGCCGTATAAAAAGAGGTTCCCGACAACCAGGCGCTCTGTGCGCTTAAGGGGTAAAAATCGAGTTCCCATTCAATGCCCCTGGTCTCATAATCGCCCGCGTTAAAGTAGGTTAACGGATAACCGGCGGAACGATCCAGTTCGACCTTCCTGGCGTAGGTCATATAGAAACCGGCCAATCGAAGCCGCACTTTATCGGCGTCCCATTTTGTTCCCAACTCATAGGTCCAGCCCTCTTCAGGCTCAAGGTCTGGATTGCCGACCAGGAAAGAGCTCTCATAATATAGATTGTTAAAGGTCGGCGCTCGAAAGGCCTTGCCGGCATTGGCAAAAAGATACAAGTTGTCCGTGGTCTTAAAAAGAGCATCCAGGCTGGGAAGCAAGCGATTATAATCCCTGGTTCCCTCCTCGCCGTCGATGAACTGCTCCCTGACGCCGACCGTAAGCACCAGGCGGGTGAAGAGCTCTTTTTTAAGCTGCGTAAAAATCGCATAGTCGTTGCGGTCATGATAGCCGTATTGATTGTTGTAGTCGGCTGCCCGATGGATAAGGTCCGAGCCGACCACCCATTGCATATCTGACAGCACAAAGCGGTAATCCCCCTCAAGGCCGAGGTTATAGTTTATGTTCCTATCCTCGGAATCATTGGAGGTATACTCATCTTGCCGCATCTCATCATAGGCACCAAAAATTTTTGCCTTGGCATTGTCTGTCTCATAGCGCAGAGCGACAAATTCCTTGTAGTGCTTCTGATCGCTGCCACTGTCCAGGCTGCCGTCACTATCCAATATCTTTCTATAACCCGTTTCGTTGAAGGAGACCATGTAGTCGAGATAGAGATTTTTAGCTGGATTATAATTGATGCTCAGCGAGTATGTGTTGGCGGGGTCGCTGTCGTAATGGTAATTTCCCGAAAAATTCCTCGATATCTCTTCCTGGGCCCCTAAATGGCGGTAGCAAAGTCCGATATTGAGCCGGGGGGAAAAGAAGGAGAGGGTATGGTTCTGATAAGCTTCGTTGCCCAATTCCACAAATGCTTTGGTTTGGCTTTCAAGCGCCGGCCTTTTAGTGATGATATTGATCACGCCAGTCATGGCATCGGCGCCGTATAGCGTGGATGCCGCACCTTTAAGAATCTCGACCCGCTCGATGAGATCAACAGGCATGGTGTGCAGGTCATAAGCGTGGCTGGCCGCGCCCTGGATGGGCACACCGTTGATCAACACCAGCTCACCGTCTTCAAGCCCGCGGAGGCTTAATTCACTGTACATGCCGCCATTGCTGACACCCAGGGGGCCAAAGGCTTTGTAGCCCAATCCTCCCCTGCGTTTCAGCGCATCCACCACACTGTTCGCGCCGCTCTCTTTTAGTTCATCCGCCGTGACCACGGTGACGAAGCGGGCGCTCTCCTTCTCCTTGACTGGAAATCGCTCCGCCGTAACCGTCACGGCATCGAGGGCTGTGATCGGCTCTTTGGCCAGTGTGATACCAAACGGCGTTGTCAGCAGCAGTGTGATTGCAAACACAAACAGGGTGCCGCGCAAGCAGTTGTCAACCATTTCTCTTGTGCTCCCATGAGCCCCGCAGGCATTTCAATAAAGGCCTATTTTCGTCTGCCGGTTCGAACTCCCCGAGCGTTCAACAGGTCAACTTTGGGCGATCTAAAAAAAACCCCGGACCGAGAAAAATCGATCCGGGGATATCCCTTTTTTATCCTCTGAACCTGTTTGCAGCGCTCTTTCCGTCCACGAAAAAGACGCTCCACCGATCAGGCAGGTTTTCTGACTTTCGGATCTGCCTACTGACTGCACCTTCCCATTTTAAATCATTAAAACAGTGGTTAATCGCAGCGTTCGTCCCCGATCACAGCAGCGGGCCTGTCCCTGATTTTCACAAGGTTCCCTTAAGCTCCGACGAGCACCTGATGGTGAGCCGCGATTATTAGATAATTTCCGTCACCGGATCAAGACAAAATTTGTACCTGTTCAGGCGGGTTGAGGTAAACAATAGGTAACTACTCAGCGTAATGGCAAAAAGCACAAAAAAGCACGAACTGCAACAATTCTATCTCGAACTGTAACTGCTCAGAGTGCTTTAGGTTCGGTCATTCAGGTCTTTTCATAATAGCATCGCTATATGGAAAGGCCTGAAGGGCCGAAGATGAAGTACTCTGAGTAGTTACAAAGGAGATTGGTTGTACCTGTTCAGGGGGTTGAAGCGCATGAGAGGTGATAAGCTACAGCACTGTAAGCGTTTGCTTAGGTGCCGGATATGCAGGGCGTCCGGGCAAAGCAGATGTACTTTGGT
>CAZGPF010000010.1:0-12095 GCA_964527275.1 uncultured Desulfosarcinaceae bacterium | reverse complement strand
GAAGAAGTATTGAGGAGGGTAAAAACAAATTAATCCATCAGGTAAAGACAATAATTAAGGTGTGACCCCATTACGGACCCATAACGGACCTTGTCTGTTGGGCCATACGCCCCATCAGGGCTTTATACCGGGACCCTTGGATGCTTCATCATCCGAGGGTTTCATTTTATAAGCTTGACGCCTTGACCATCCACATATTCAATTTTTGGTGGCCAAAGACCTTCTCTATCAACACGTCTTTCTATCACCTGATCTGAAACTCCAAATGGTTTACAAAGTGTAGGGCTGATACTTGCTAGTACCGTGTCTGGGTCAGTCCCAAGCATGTCGAGTAATCCATGTTGTTTAATTAGCGCTAGACACGATTCTAATTCTGTCGATAATTGTTCAAATGGAACTAGTACTCTGCCAGCAAACTCATTCGCCTGGTATTCAAACAATTTGTATTCCCTATCTGGAATGTGTTGCATGAACTTTTTCCACGACAGAGAGCCCTTGATCTCAAATTTTGAATAAATATCCTTATGAAGGAATAGATGACCTAGCTCGTGAGCAAAAGAAAACCGTAGACGGTTAATAAAACGTTCATCCATATACCGAACGTAATCAACTACGATACCAGTCAGGTCAACCCTTAGATATGCATCAATGTCATAGTCGCTTAATAATCCATGCTCTGGTTCGATGTTGAACGTCAATTTTTTTTCAATGATTTGTTCAATATCAACCGGCAGCTTGTTTTCAGGACAGAATTCAGCCCTGAATTTTTCAGCGATTTCCCAAATCGTATGCTTATCAATGTAAGGACATTTAAAACTTGGGATTTCATCCATTAACCGGCCCCTCTAATTTTCACGATTAGTTTTTCAAGTTCTTCAACTGTTGGTTTTTCATTACGGACTGTTCTAAAAAACATAGGTAGGGCGTCAAGGGTTTCTTGATCCGACAAGAGATCTTTTGGGATCATACCTGCATCTAATGCAGCTTTATCTCTTAGTTCGTTATACAATTCCTTATCATTTTGGATATTTAGTATTTGTGCAATCTGGTTAAGTTTTTTTTCATCTTGTGGTGGAGCTGATAACCCTCTTTCGATTTTGCTCCAATTACTGGCATCTATCGACAATTGACGACAAAACTCCCTCAGGCCGATGTCTTTCTCTATTCTTAGGGTTTTAATAAATGCACCGAACATTGCCACTCCTCCTTTTTGATGGTTAGCTGATTGGGGTGGGGCAGCTAAACTGGATCATGTTTGTGGTATTAGAATTACCACATGGTAAATCTAATACCACACCTGTTAGATGTCAAGCTCCTTTTCAATTGTTATTTCAATCATTGTGGTTAGGTGTTCTTAAAACACTCAGTTGGCAAGGGATAACCTGAAAGTTGGTTAAGTGTTGATATCGTTTTTTTTAGTAGGTTATAGAAATTTGGTGAGGTTGTCCCATATCTTTTGGCAACATGTGCCTTAGTTGATCCATTCTTGAGGAGAACGACGATTTACGCACGGTATAAGTCACTTTTAGATTTTCCTGGCCTCTTTTATCTGCCAAGTTTAATTCATTGCCTTTAGTGAGTAGATGACCAATGTATTGCGCAGCGGTAGCGTTTCTCTGCCTTTGCTGAGCATCATTTTTCGCGATATCGGCATATGTGTTACTGGTAGCTGGTTTACTTGCTGTATTGCCAGCCTCAGAGGGTTGGGGGGGGCAAGAACATTGGGACACGTTAACACGTCCATGCTCTAAATGACCTGCGGCCGCTTTATTCCGATTCACAGATCATTGGACATTTGCAACCGCCGCAATGACGGATATTTCGACCAGCAGTTCTGGCCGCGCCATCCGTGCCTCCACGCACGCGCGGGCAGGGGCATGACCGTCCGGGACCCACTCATCCCAGACTTGGTTCATCTGTGCAAATAAATCCATGCTCTTAATGTAAATGGTGGCTGACAGGATATGTTTTCTACTGCTTCCGGTCCGCTCAAGCAGGTCGTCGACCTTGGCAAGCATGGTACGGGTCTGTTCCTGGATTCCTTGGTTGGCGTCTTCTGCCACCTGGCCGCAAAGGTAAATGGTATCGTTATGGATGACGATTCTGCTCATCCGCTCCTTGGTCATCATGCGTGTAACAGTCACTGTTTTATCCCATTTAAGAAAGTAATTGCCAATCAGACGTTGAGGCTATTTCTATGAAGCGGTTCAATTTTTTTATGCAACATGGTCCAAAGCTTCCCGGGGCTTTCATGATCTATATGCATCATGTAGTTATACAAAACTTCAGCTCGCTTTCCAAAAAGAGGGGCCGTCAGGCCTAAGAACTTTGCACGCATTTCATCCCGGGTGTATGGATTATCCGGATCGCCTTTAGCGGACAGTGTCGCGCATTGGATTGTTTGGCCGTTTTTCAATGTGAGCGTAATGCGGGCAAGACATTTCTCCGGAAACTGATGGGTAATATCAGGATCCTCTTCTATCACAACGGTTCGTGCAATTTGAAGAATACGAGGATCGGTCAATGTGTCGGCAGTCATTTCCCCCGGCCCGACCTTTCCCCTTGCCAGAAAACATCCGATGACAAAAGGGATAGAGTACATTGCTGCAACCGGGTTGTCCAAGGTCATATGGTCAAGCAGCAAAGCTTTGGCAAAGCTTGTCACCTTTATCGACTCTATATCCTTCGGCTGAATCTTCTGTCCTGCGGTCAATTCTTGCAGGCCGTCCAATACCGGGTGCGAGAACCTGCAGCATGCATACGTCTTGAAATAGACCGAGACGATCTCCCAGTTGATTCCGAGCCCGTTGTCGTGATCGCCGTCGCTTAGAAAAGGGGACATGGCATCAAACCCTGAAGCTGCCAGTTCAACGACGTTGATTGCAGCGTGCGATGACCAGGCCATCCCCTCTTTCATGGAAGAGGGAAATGCCAGGGACCTGTCCTGGGGCGCCTGGGGGGCATAATATTCGGCGAGGCCCAGTGCATTTTTAATCTGTTGCTTAGAAAGCTTGCAAAGCCGTGCTGCTGCCGCAACCCCGCCGGTGATGCTCCAACCGCCGGAGCCTTTGCGCGGCCCGCCAGCCTGTCGCATGATTAGCGCACTGCGTATAGCGGTCTCATATCCGACGACGATTGCAGCAAGCAGCTCCTTTCCGGTGCGCCCATTTTCGGCCGCCAGCATAAGCGCGAGTGGAATAATGACGCCCCCCGGATGGCCCTGGGCTTTTCTGTGGCCGTCATCGAGGTCGAAAAAGGTGCAGGCGTGACTGTTGATAAACGAAGACCATGATCTGGTGCTGGAAAAAGCGGTTCCCACGATGGCTGTGGCTCCCGGATGCTTTTTGGAAATGGTTGCAGCCAGGCTGAAAACCCCTGGCGATTGCATCCCTCCAACCATGCAGCCCACAGCATCGAGCAGGCAAAGCCGGGCAGCTTTGACCACCTGTTCAGGAATATCGTCGAATGTCAGTTCGGCGATAAAATCTACGATATCCGTCATGAGTCGTCCTGATTGCGATAAAAACGTCTACAGCTTACCGGATTGGATGGGTGCAGGGGCTGCATCGTATTCGGCCGTCCGGGCACTAAAATCGGCCTATCGAAAATGCATCCAAAGACAACTCCGGTTTTTTGCCCACAATCAAAGATGCCGCCAGCCGTCCAATCATTGGTGACAACTGAAATCCATGGGCGGAAAACCCACATACGTGAAAGAGGCCCGGAATGTTAGGCGATGCATCGATAATGGGCAGCCCGTCGCTCACCATGCCTTCGATTCCGGCCCAGCAGCGCACGATCATGCTCTTTGCCATGATGGGGAAATGCTGCACGACTGTTTTACTGCTCTTTTTCACCTCTGATATTCTTACAATATTGTTTTCCGTCTCCATGTCCAGTGCAGCTCTATACCCGCCACCGATCACAACAGTACCATTGGCCATCTGCTTGAACGAGAGCTTATGACCATGGATGCCGACCACCGGGGTCAAAAACCGCTCCATACGACCGGTTACCATCATGGTGAGTCCCACGGGTTCTATTGGCAGATCATCTCCCACCATCGCTGCAATTTGTTGCCCCCAGGCACCAGCGGCATTCAGCACCGTCTCTGATCGGAACCGGCGCCCATCGGCGGCCCGGACATGAAAGCCGTCGCTGCCGTGGGAAATATCCGTGATGCGACATCTCGTATGCAGCTCTACCCCCGCCCGGACTGCCGCATTGACAAATGATTTTAAGGTCCTGGCAGGCAGGGCGTGGCCATCCGACCTTGCAACAATGCCGCCGCTGCAGCTGCCTGAATAGGCGGGAACCAGTCGCTTAACCTCTTCGGGGCCGATAAGTTCTTCATGCAAGAATCCCAATGACTCAACCTTCTCAACCCTGTCTGCCAACTGCTTCAACTCGGTTGCCCCCGGACCAATGCGAAGCTGGCCAACCGGTTCAAAACCGCAGTCGTCACCGACAATTTTTAAGAGCCGAGGCCACATTTCACCGGCGGCAACGGAAATTGGGATCTCCTCAAACGCCCTGTTGAGGCGCCTGACCCCGCCGGCGTTCACTGCGGACGCATGGCGTCCGTTGCTCTCCTTTTCCAGGAGCGCGACGTTCTTGCCCATCCCGGCCAGATTCAGAGCGGTGGCAGCCCCCATCAACCCGCAACCAATGATGATGATATCAGGATGCTTCATGGTTCAATTCGGGTATCTTTAAAGATCTATGCCGGCAAGTTCTGCAAGGGGCAGGTTGCGAACCGGTGACCGGATGTTCAGAGGCTGCAGGCCGCTGGTTTCTATGGCTAGCTCGCCGGCGACAATCTCCGCAAGGCCCGCACCACACATTCTTCCCTGGCAATTGCCCATGCCGCAGCGGGTCAGCGCCTTGATTTCATTGGGCTCCCTGCAGCCTTCGCCAATCGTCTGGCGAATATCGCCGGCGGTCACCTCTTCGCAGCGGCAGACCAGCGTCTCATCACTGACGCCATAGAGGTTCCGGCGCGGCTTGTACAGCGCATCGACAAAGGGCCGGGGGGCAAGTTCAGATGACAATGCTTTTTTCAACCTGCGCAGGTTATCGATCATTTCGCTGGCCTGTGGAACCTTCAATTTCAGAGCGATATCAAAGGCGGCTAGCGAACCCTTATGCATGGCCGGAATACCGCCGTGGATAAAGGCGCCGTCTCCGGCAACGTAGATCCTTCTATTTGACGTGGCTCCCAATGGATTGGTTTCCGGATACCAGTATCTCTGCACGGGATCCCAACGATGATGCAATCCAAGCAGGCGGGTGAAATCGCATCTGGGCACGATACCTTCATGGACCAGCAGCATGCCGGTGTCCACCCGGCGGGTTTCACCTTTTACAGTAAAGGAAACGCTTTTGAGCCGGTTGTTTCCATGTGCTGCAAATGCACTGACGTTTGTATGGTGCTGGATCCTTGATCGTTTCAGGTTCAGCAGCATCCCCATCCCTTTGAGCAGGTAGTCGGAACGTCTCAGCGCTCTCGGAAGCAGCGGCAGGGCCGATATCATATTGCCTTTGGGCGTCGTATCGAGAACGGCGCGCACCTTCACCCCGAGGTGGACAAGATGGCCTATGATCAACAGAAGAAGCGGACCGCTGCCGCCAAGCACGACCGGTTCATCAGGGATCGTACCGGAACTTTTGAAGTTGGCATCAATTGCACCCACGCCCATGATACCGACCAGGTTCCATCCGGGAAACGGCACCGGTCTCTCCGTGGCCCCAATTGCGGTGATCACATATTTGCCGCGGACCTGGGACGACCGCCCCGCCTTGGAAAAAGAGACAACACCATTAGGCTCGATATTCCAGACGATGGCGCCGCCAAGATACGCTGCCGCACTCTTTCTGAAATTCTCAACCAGACGGAGACCTTTAGCGTAATCCGGTCCCAGGCATTTCAGTGTCTGTGCATCTACTCTTTCGACATTGCGGTAGATCTGCCCCCCCGGGGCCGGCTGTTCGTCCAGAACGAGAACATCAAGACCAAAATTGGCTGCGCGTGTTGCAGCGGAGAGCCCGGCAGGTCCGGCACCGACGATGATGACATCTCGCAGGCTATCCATTACTCATCACCTCCGGGCAAATCAAGTTGACGCCTTATCGTCATACCGTCCTTGACCTCGATGAGACAGGCCTGTTGATTAGGCATACCGTCTATTTCCACCAGGCATTCATGACAAACCCCCATGAAACAATAGGGCGCCCTCTCTTGCCCGCTTACCTGCGAAAGCCGGGTGTGCCGCTTACCTCCATGGCTTAAGACCGCTGCGGCTACAGTGATTGTTTCCGGAACCTGCAGGACGCGGCCCTCAAACTCGATGGCCACGGTTTTACCATCTTTCTGACTATGCTGTTTAAACATTGACATTGAATCTTTCTAAGTTGAATTGATCGATCTGGGCCGGTCTTTCCTGGCCCAGAATCCATGGCGGTAACAGCGACGAGTGCAGTGAGGCAAGGGTAACACAGCTGTGTGATGCGAGGACGTAGCAGCCTGGGTAACCTTCAATCTGGTCATAAATAGGAAGACCATCTGCGGTTAAAATCCTCAGGCTTGCCCATGAACGCACCACTCTGAGGTGTTGCAGGGTGGGAAAAATATTGACCGCTCTTTTGGCAAGTCCTGCAATCCCTGGAACTGTTGTATTGATATCAAAACCGGTGTTTTCCTGGGTATAACCGATCATGACGCTACCGCAACCGGTCTGGCGTATGCCGCTAAATGGAAAGCATAAAAAGGGTCTAACCCTTTCGGTTATCAGAAGCTGGCCTTTCTGGGGCGCCAGAGGGATCTCTTTACCCAGCTTGGAAAAGAGCGAGATATTGCCAAGTCCTGCGGCCATAACAATCTTACTTGCCGAGATATTTCCGGCTGAGGTCTTGAGCTGATAACTCTCCCCCTGCCTGGCAAGGTCATTAACCTTACAACCCTGGATAAAGGTACCTCCTTTATTGAGAAATACCTTCCGTATGGCCCTAAGCAGTAGCAGTGGATTGACATCGCCGTCAATTGAACTAAAGGAACCACCGGTGACTTCTGCACCCAAGACAGCTTTACCAACCAGCTCCTGGATCTCTTTTCGACGAAGAATCTTTGAGGGGTGTTTTTCCCCCTGAGCCTCTGCTTCTCGGTGCATTTTTTCTATCGCTGCTTTTCGTGCTGCAAATTCCTCTTCCCCAAGGCTCAATACCAGCCCGGCTCCAAGGCGTAATTCCACATCAATACCGCTCTGCTCCTCGATGGCCCTTGTAAAACCGCCAAACTCCCTGACAGCTCTCTCCGACAGCCTGGCATAAGGCCTGTTGCCGCCGCCTTTACTCTGGGACCAGATAAGGCCAAAGTTTGCCCTGGAAGCCTTATGGACTTTGCTTACCTTATCCACCATCAGGACTTTTGCGCCCTCCCGCACAAGACCGAGTCCTACTGCAGAACCCATGTAGCCGCCACCGATAACACAGACGTCGTATTGCTTTTTAATTTCTAGTGCGTTCACTTTTTAGTATCACTTATTATACAAATGGCAGGCAACAACTCGTCCCTCGTCCTGGTTCGTCCAGGAAGGATATTCTTTGGAACAAATATCCATAACCGTGGGACAGCGGGGGTGAAAATGGCAGCCTTCAGGCGGGGATATCGGTGAAGGTACCTCTCCTTTCAATTGAGAAAACTCTTGTTTAAGACTTGGATCAGGAATAGGTGATGCATTGCGCAGAGTCACAGTATAAGGGTGTAATGGGTTGTCAAAAATCTGATTGACGCTTCCCAGCTCCACAAATTTCCCCAGATACATGATAGCCACCCGCTGGCAAAAATATCTGACTACCGCCAGGTCATGGGAGATAAAGAGGTAACTCAACGAGAGTCTTTCTTTAAGATCTTGCAAAAGCTGCAAAATCTGCATCTGGATAGAGACATCAAGAGCTGATACAGCCTCATCAGCCACAATAAGTTCAGGGTTAAACAGCAGGGCTCTGGCAATGCCGACTCGCTGCCGCTGACCGCCGGAAAATTCGTGGGGGTATTTGTCAATCGCATTTGGCGACAGTCCTACACTTTCGAGCAACTCCTCGGCTACCTTTCGGCTTTGCTCACTTGGAAAAAGTTTATGAACCTCCATCGGTTCCTGCAGGGTTTGGCCTATGGTCCTTCTGGGATTAAGCGATGAATAGGGATCCTGGAAAATAATCTGCATCTTTTTTCTAATAGTCCTGAGATCATTCTTCCCAAGTCCAAGCACGTCTACATCGCCAAGAAACATTGTTCCCCAGTCCGGTTCAATCAACCTGAGCACACATCGACCAACCGTGCTTTTTCCGCAGCCGGATTCGCCTGCCAGCCCAAAGGCTTCCTGTTTATTAATTGTAAAAGATACGTCATCAACCGCTTTTACCGTATAGGTTACAGTTTTTGGAAAACCCCGCTTTATAGTGAAATGCTTGATGAGGTTTCCTACTGTCAGCAGCGGTTGGTCGTTTAAATTATGCATGCATCAACCTCACTCGTTTAATAAACATCGGTCCAGATGGTCCCGGCAGTCTTTTAGGGGCTTTAAAGGTGGAAATATATCAGGATTACATAGATCTTTTTTCCGGCAACGACTGTAGAAGCGACATCCCTCAGGCATATTATCGATAGATGGAACCATCCCCTGGATAGGCAGGATATCCTTATTATCCCTATCGAGACGGGGTATCGATTTCAGCAATGCCTGGGTGTAGGGATGCCTCGGGTTTGAAAAAAGTTCGCCAACAGATGCTGTTTCAACAATGTTGCCCGCATACATGACCGCCACCCGGTCGGCGACATGGGCGACAACACCGAGATCGTGGGTGATAAATATCATCGACATCTGCTGTTTTTGTTTTAGTTCATGCAGCAGGTAGAGAATCTGGGCCTGGATTGTTACATCAAGTGCAGTGGTAGGCTCATCGGCAAAAACAAGATCAGGTTCACATGCAAGGGACATGGCGATCATGATGCGTTGACACATCCCGCCTGACAAATGGTGAGGATAGTCGTTATATCTGCTCTCGGGTGCAGGTATTTTAACCATATCCATAAGCTGCAATGCTCTTTTCTTGGCCGCATTTTTACCATTATGCCTGTGATAATAGACTGCTTCTGCTATCTGGCTGCCGACTGTTAAAACCGGGTTCAAAGAAGTCATTGGCTCTTGAAAAATCATGGTCATTGCACCGCCCCTGATTTTTCTGAGCTTCTCCCTTGGCATGGTCAGCAGGTCTTCTCTTTTAAAGAGGGCCGTGCCGCTGTCAATCCTGCTGCCATGTTTTGGCAACAGCCCCATCAGGGAAAAGGCGGTTACGCTTTTACCGCATCCTGATTCTCCGACTATCGCCAGTGTTTCATTGGGCTTCAGGGTAAACGAAATATCGCTGGTGGCGGGATACCAACCGGATCGCTGCCTGAACGCGGTGCTTAAATTCTTAACTTCCAGGACATATTCCATGGCAACACCGTCACTTTTCATTTCGTAGTTTTGGGTCCAGTGCGTCACGCAGACCGTCTCCTAGCAGGTTTGCGGAAAAGACAATCAAAAGGATAACCAGACCGGGGTACAATGATGCCCAGGGTGCAGATAGTATATCTTTAAAGCCTTCACGAATCATACCTCCCAACGTTGCCGTCGGCGGATTGACCCCCAGTCCGATGAAGGAAAGTGCCGCTTCAGTTCGAACTGCGGTGGCCATCCAGATCGACCCCATGACCATCAGATCTCCGAGAATGTTAGGGAATATATGCACCACCAGGATGCGCAGGTCGGAAAAGCCCATGGCACGGCAGGCCTCAACGTATACATTGTTCTTTGCAGCAATGGTGGGTGCCCGGGCAATACGGGCAAAGCGAGGAATCATGGTAAGTGCCAGAGCAATGATAAGATTCATCTTACTTGGCCCTAAGATGGCAACGATAAGAAGGCCCATAAGCAGTATGGGGATTGACATCAGGACATCCATCAGGCCCATAATGAAACTGTCCACATATCCTCCCTTAAATCCGGCAAATGATCCGATGATGGCGCCAAAAATCATGGCGACCCCCACCGATATCGAGCCGATGACAAAGGAGACCCGGCAGCCCCAGATAATCCGGGACAGTACGTCTCTACCGTAATAATCGGTTCCAAGCAGAAATTGTGAGGATGGCGGCTGCAGCCGCTGTATGATATTCTGCTCCACCGGGTTATATGGTGCCAGGAGCGGTGCAAAGAGAGCAATCAAAAGGAGTAGCAAAAGCAACACCAAGCCGACCCAGGAGGTCTTGTTGCGGTTGAATACTTCGTAGGTTTCAGTACCAATATATTGAAGTCGGGCAAGAGTATTCATTGTTTGCGTATCCTTGGGTCAACCATGCCGTAGGTGAGATCGGTTACGAGGTTTACGAGCACGATGATAAAGGCGTAAATCACCATAAGGCCTTGCAGGAGGTTGTAGTCCCGCTCATCGAGGGCCGACAGAATCAGTTTACCGAGCCCTGGCCGGTTAAAAACAATTTCGGTCAGCACTGAGTTACCGACAAGAACACCCAAATAGAGGCCAATGATGGTTATAACCGGGATAAGAGCATTTTTAAGACCATGTTTATACAGGATGATGAACTCAGGTAACCCTTTGGCCTTGGCCGTGCGAATGTAGTCTTCTCCCAGGGTTTCGAGCATGGAGGATCTTGCCGACCGAACCACGTAAGCCATCATGATGAGGCCTAAATTCGTGGCTGGTAGAATCAGCATGTGGATTCTTTGCCCCCAGTTATGCATGTCCGGATCACTGACCACCGGAAACCAGCCAAGATATACGGAAAAAGCAAGAAGGAGCAAAATGCCGGAATAAAAAGCAGGAAAGGACAAACCAAGAAGAGATAATATTCTGGTAATATAGTCCCCGATACTGTTTCGAAATACAGCAGAAAATACTCCCAGTGGAATTCCAAAGATGACCCCCATCAAAACCCCGGCAATGGTCAGTTCAATTGTATAGGGCATTACCTCGGCGACGATGGTATTGATCGACTGCTTGCGTATGATAGAATCGCCAAGGTCCCCTTTTATAACTGAAAACAGAAACTCGCCATACTGGATCAAAATTGGTCGGTCCAGTCCAAGTTCACCACGCAGGGATTCAAGGGATTCCTGGGAAGCGGAATCACCTAACATAACCTGAGCCGGGTCCCCGGGAGCCATACGGACCACGAAAAATACCAGGGTCACTACGGCAATAAGGATCGGTATTGCAAGCAGCAGACGTCGGATAACGTATTGTAGCATAACTCGCCTCTTAATTTCGTGGAGGTACTTTACGGGAACATGAGCAAAAGCCCCACTCATCGGTAATAGTGTTGTCGAGACATTTCTTCTGCTAATGCAGAAGAAATGTCTCACTCTGAGGACTGTCCAGATGTGCTGGTTTACTTAAAGCTCGTTTTTTCGGTAATCAGAGGTCCGTTGGACAAACTGTTTTCAAGCTTGTAACCAAAATCGAGATTGGCTTTACGGCACCACACCAGGTACTGCTCGAAAAGAGGCACAGCATAAACGTCCTTTTGTATTTTGTCCTGGGCAGTGGCCCAAAGTTCCAATTGCTTGTTCAGGTCGGTTTCTGTCTTTGCGGCCCTGATTTCAGCATCACCCACTTTGGCATGAGAAAAATTGGTGACTGCAGTAGGAGTACCGACAATAGAATCGGAGAGGAAGAACTGGCTGAGGTAAACATCGGCCACAGGAAAACGGGATGCACCATAGAGCACCATCGAGCTTTGGTTCTGGCGGATCAGCTTATGAAAAGCCGAATGCTCAATGACTTGAAGTTCGAGGTTGATACCGGCTAGTCGCAGTTGTTCCTGAACAACCATCATTGGCAGCCGCAGGGATTCGACCTTGGTGATAACGGCCTTAATGGTAAGTCCATCTTTGAATCCAGCCTGGGCCAGAAGATCTTTGGCCTTTGCCAGGTCATGCTTATAAACAGTTGCCGAATCGGAATGGCCTAAATATCCAGCTGGTACTACGGAGTTTGCCGCTGAAGCCACTTCGGTACCGATAAAGGTTACC